>JBBDWZ010000178.1:0-24803 GCA_040902615.1 Gemmatimonadota bacterium
CTAACCGAGGAGGCGGGCCGTACCAGGACGGGCGAACGTATCCAGCTGAATGGCTGTAGACTGGCGTCATTTCCGTTGGTGACCAACGGGATCGCCACAAAACCGCCACATCTTCCTCGAAAACGCCACTTCCGTCATAAAACCGCCGCACTTTTCTGACAAATCCCTGACAATTGTGGCCTTGTTCAGCGCGCACACGCGCGTCATGCTACCGATCCTCATTCGTGCCGAGCGGCAAGGGAGTTTCGGGGCGGGCACACTGGCGCTGAGGTCTCATGGAAAATGTAAGAATCCGGATGTTCGGCCGCCTGGAAATGATGTTGGGCGCAGAGCGTTTACGGCCGTTCGCCACGCGCAAATCCCGCTCACTTTTTGCCTACCTTCTCTTGTATCGCGATCGGTGCCACCCGCGGGATGTACTGGCGGGCATGTTCTGGGGCGAATTTCCCGAGCCGGTGGCGCGCAAACATTTACGGGATGCCTTGTGGCGGATCCGCCAGGTCGTGGCCGCCATCGATCGGCATGGTCTGCAATTGGAGGTGGAGGACCGCGCGGTAGGCGTCGAGCTGGATCGGCAGAGCTGGCTGGACATCCGGGAATTCGAGCGTAGCCTGGGTGAACTCGATGGACACAGGGCGGAGGACATTTCGGTCGAGCAAGCGTCATTACTGCGGCGCGCGGTGGAACTATACCGCGCCGACCTGCTGGAAGAAGTATACGAGGACTGGTGTGTCTATGACCGTGAGCGGCTTCGCGTGCTGGGCCTGGATGCGCTGCATCGGCTGATGCGTTTTCATCTTCGGCGACAGGAATGGTCGATTGCGCTGCTGCACGGTCAGCGGTTGCTCATGGCGGATCCGATGCATGAGCCGGTGCACCGCGCGCTGATGCGTTGTTACGCGGGCCTGGATAACCGCACGGCTGCAGTAAAGCAATTTCAGCAGTGCCGCAAGATCCTGCGCGAAGAACTGGAGATCGATCCCGCCCCCGACACGGTTGCGCTGTACGAGCAGATCCGGCAGTTCGACGTACTGGAGGGGGCGCCGCCGGCGAGCTCGAGGGAGCCTCGCAAAGCCGCATTGGAGGAAGCGCTCGACCGGATGCGCCACGCCGATCGAGGTTTGCGGCGCACCCGTAGAGACCTGCGCGCCGGCACCGAAGCGGTGAGACGCGCGCTTTCCGATTGACCCGCCCCAACTCGCTTCAAAATCCATCCCTATCTCCTCACGTCCACTTCTCCCTGCTGACCCGATCACCTGTCATCTGCTTCTCCGGCATACTTCTACCGCGATCTACTTCACTCGCCAGCTACTTCCACTGCATCCAGATCTCCTGCGCGGGCACCACTCAGACGTTCTTGCGACGGACGTGTGACGGACTGTAGACGGGCCTCTCCTAATCTGTAGCAAGGATTACCTCAAACGCGGATGCGATGGGCTCGCAAGCGTTTCACACCTTTGTCGTCCGCTACCGGCTCGAATCCACGGATTCCGGCGCTGCAACAGAATGGAGAGGTGTCGTGGTTCATTTACCGGGCGATCAATCTCTGCATTTTCGTGATCCGCAGCACCTGCTGGCTTTCATAGTGGGCAAGCTCGAGTCCGCCGCGGGTGAATCGGTTTCCGACGAAACGGATGGCCGATGAGCGACTACACGGTGCTGCACCAGGTAAATGAGGGGCTGCGCCAATTGCTGCTCTCCGGCATGACCGACGACGCGGCGCTCATCATCAACAGTATCAACGTGATTCATGTCGGTTCACCCAAGGAAACCGCAGAAGCCAATAGCACAACGCAGCCGAAGCGGCTGAGTCTCTTCCTCTATCAGATCACCGAAGACCCCTTCATGAAGAACCGGCCGGAGCAGCGGTCGAACGGCGTGACGCAGCAGCGGGTTCCGCCCATGGCGCTGCGTTTTCACTACCTGATCACACCCTACGCGGACAATGCGCACGCCAACGCGCTAATTCTGGGCAAAGTGCTGGAGACGCTGTACGACAATTCGACACTCACGATCGAAGATCCGCTGACGCAACAGACCGAAGAAATCCGGGTGATCTTCGAGACCTTGTCGTTACCCGAGCTGGCCGAAGTGTGGGAAGCGCTGAAGGAGCCGTATCGCCTGTCGCTCGCGTACCAGGTCCGGGTGCCGCGGCTCGAAAGCCGGCGGCAGCTCGCTGCTGTGCCGGTAGGAGAGGCCGAGGCCGCTTATGGCAACGTTCCGTAGCTGACACAAACACCTGCAACCAGAGAGAGACCCATGTCGCGCAAGATCAAGTGGAAGGTGGATGTCACGGTGGAGAGCGGGCCGACTTTGACGGCCGGCGATTCTATCGACGTCGAAGCCTACGATTTCGTCCGGGCAGAGGTGCCCGGCGGCGACGCGACGACAGCGGGCACGGCGACGGTAGATGTTCAGCCGAGCGGGGCCGGTAAGGTGCTGTTCATTGGCATCAAGTCGGATGTTTACGACGAGAAGCTGACCTACAAGGTCGACGGTGCGGGCCTCGACGTGAAGCTCGACTCAGCGCAGGTATTCGTCGGTGGCGGCGCTCTGGGTTTGCTGGGCACGACGACCAAGCAGTTTGTGTTCACCAACAAGGCCGGCCTGAGCAAGAAAGCCGCGGTCGAGATTCTGGTCGGGCGGAAAGCCACCTGATCGCGATGGCGAACCTGGTTGTAGCCGATCGCATCCGACACGTCGCCACGATAGTACTGCGTCCGCTGGATGCATTGCGCGAGGCATTGGGCCGGCCGGTGAACGAGCGCGGACCCGTGCGCCCTGTACACCTCCGGCTCTCCGGACGCGTGGTCGGTGCAACGGTGCAGCCGCTGAACGAGCCCGCGCCCAAGCCGATCGAGAACCTGTCCGGCGATACCATCTACCGCGACTTCAGGCTGCCCGCGGCGACGTATCGGATCGAGCTGGTGCGCGATCCGCGGCGGCCCGGTGACTTCGTGTACGAGGACATCGATCCGGCCCAGCGCGACCTGGTCTGGAATCCGGCGGCACCGGGAGCCGGGCTGCCCGGCCTGCCCACGCATCCATCCCGCTTCGTCGTGATCAGACTGTTTCCGTCGGCCGGTTATCCGTTCCCGACCGGCAGCACACTGCTGCGCGGAGGTTTGCTGTGGTACGACGGCACTGCGCTGGATGGCGCCGTCATCGAGACCGCGCCGGGCGTGGCTGTGTTGTCACGCAGCCGTCTCGGCAGCCGCGGCGATTTCGTGCTGGCGGTCCGCGCAACTGCTGCATCCGGCACAGCGAACCTGCAGCTGAATCTGACTGACGTAGATGCGGCGACCCGGCCGGGTGGTGTGGCTTACCTGGCGTCACTGCCGGCCGTGTGGCCGGCGGCGTGGGAGCGCGCCAACATGCGCAGCGTGCGCCAGGCCGCACTGGCTGGAACCGTGCAGCGCAGCGATGGCCGCCTGTTAGCCAACGCCACCATCACGCTGGCCGGCAGACCGGGATTGGTGACCACCAACGATGCGGGCCGCTGGAGCTATTACTTCCCGCCGCTCACGGCGAGTGGCGCGGTCAACATCACCGTGCAGCACCCTGATTACGCACCCGTCACCCTGAACAACGTCGCGTTCACCGCTGACCGCACCGCGGCCGCGCCCACCGTCGTGCTGTCCTGAGGGACCACGCACCAGAGAGGTAAGCAATGCCCGAATACTTGTCACCAGGCGTATACGTCGAGGAAATCGAAGTCGGCACCAAGCCGATCGAAGGCGTCGCCACCAGCAACCTGGGAATGGCGGGCCCGACGGAGCGCGGTCCCAGCGAAGTCCGGCTGATCACGAGCTGGCTCGAGTTCCAGCGATTGTATGGCGGTGTAGCCGGAACGGCGGCGACATCGCACATGCCACACGCGGTGAAAGGCTACTTCGACAATGGCGGGCGGCGCTGCTTCGTGGCGCGCGTGGTCAGCCTGGATGGCGCGAATCCCGCGCGCACTGCAACCGCGGCACTCGCTCCGCTCATGCTGAACGCGCTGGGGCCGGGTGCCAGCGGCATTAACATTCTGGTTGCGGTGACGGATCCGACCAACCGCGATCCGGCTACCAGTTTCCGCATCGTGCTGGCGTATTACAGCACGCTGCCTGATACGGTGGCTGCGGGCACGTTCGTCGACCCGAGCGCAGCGGGTGCGCAAGCGGATCCGAATTTCCGCCGGCCGGATCTGCTCGAGGTTTACGACAATCTCTCCTTTGATCCGGAGAATTCCGCGTACGTGCTGCGTGCGCTGCGGGGCTCCAACCTGGCGTACGGCGTCTGGTCCGCCGCGGCGGCGCGTCCGGCCAATGCCGGCTTTGCGCAGTTCCAGAACGGGCAGAATGGTGCCGCACTCACCTCGCTCGATTACGAAGGCCGCGAGGAAGGTCCGGTCGCTCGCAACGGTGTCGATGTCAGCTATTCGACCGGGCTGCTCGGCCTGGCCAACATCGATGAAGTCACGCTGCTGGCGGCGCCGGACGAGCACGACTTCGGTACCAACGTTCGCGATGCGCTGCTGAATCAATGCGAGCGTTTGCGCGACCGGTTTGCCATTCTTTCGATCGACCGTGACCAGCGCAACGTCACCATAATCATCAACGATCGGCCCACGCTCTACGGTGCCGTCTACTGGCCGTGGATCTACGTCTCGCATCCCAACGGCCGCGATCGTGTGCTGGTGCCGCCGGTCGGCCATGTGGCCGGCATCTTCGCGCGTACCGACATCGAGCGCGGCGTACACAAACCGCCCGCCAATGCGATCGTGGTCGGCACGCTCGATCTCGAGTTTGCAGTCAGCCGCGGCATGCAGGACATGCTGAATCCGCGCGGCGTCAATGTCATCCGTGACTTCCGGTCCGACCGCCGAGGCATCCGGCTCTGGGGCGCGCGTACCATGTCGGATGATCCGATGTGGAAGTACGTGAACGTGCGGCGGCTTTTCATCTTCCTCGAGGAATCGATCGACGAAGGTACGCAGTGGGTGGTCTTCGAGCCGAACTCGGAGCCGCTCTGGGACCGGGTGCGCCGCTCGATCGAGAGTTTCCTGATCACGGTATGGCGCAACGGCGCACTGATGGGCACCAAGCCCGAGCACGCCTTCTACGTGAAGTGCGACCGCTCGACCATGACCCAGGATGACATCGATAACGGCCGATTGATCTGCTACATCGGCGTGTCGCCGGTGAAGCCGGCCGAGTTCGTGATCTTCCGCATCCATCAGTGGGCGCTGGGCGCGAAGACGGCAGTCTGAGCACCATGAATAACCAGACAATGCGAGTCACAGGGAGGGTACATGGCTGAATCCGGCGATCGCAACGATCCATACGGCGCGTTCAACTTCACCGTCGAAATCGACGGCGTCACCGTAGCCGGCTTTTCGGAGATCAGCGGGTTGAACAGCGAGACCGATGTGGTCGAGTACCGTACGGGTGGGGAAGACATCACCAATCGCAAGCTGCCCGGCTTGAAGAAGTTTGCGAACATCGTCCTCAAGCGCGGGTTCACCGCCACCGATGAGCTATGGCAGTGGCGCAAGCGGGTGATGGACGGTGAGACCGAGCGACAGAGCGGTACCATCGTGTTGCGCAATGAAGCGCGCGATCCCGCGATCAAGTGGGTGTTCCGCGAGGGCTGGCCGTCGAAGTGGGAAGGGCCGGCGTTCAACGCCAAGACCAGTGAGGTGGCGATCGAGACGCTCGAGATCGCACACGAGGGCGTCGAGATGGAGCTGGGCTGAGCCAATGCCAGCGGCAACCGCAGTACCGGGCATCAAGTTCGAGTTCGCGCAGCCGCCGCGTGCGCCGGTCGAAGTCCGCACCGACATCGTGGGCTTCGTCGGCTTCACCGAGCGCGGCCCGTTTCATCGGGCCACGCGCATCGAGAGCTGGCAGCAGTTCGAGTCCGTTTTCGGCGGCTGCAGTGCTCCGGGCTTTCTGCCGCTGGCCGTGCACGCGTTCTTCAGCACAGGCGGCAGGACCTGTTACGTAGTGCGCGTGCTGGTTCCGCCTGACAGCGCGAATGCCGGGTCGGCTGCGTACGCGTTCATCGAGCTGCCGCTCCCCGATGGCGGCGGTGCGACCGGTCGCAGGCTGCGTCTGACCGCCGATTCACCGGGCAGCTGGGGCAATCAGTTGTCGATCGAGATCGTGCCGAGACTGGTCGAGCTGCGCGGCACAACCGCGTTTCGTTTCCTGATGGTCGTGCGGGATGGCAGTGGCGGGTTGTGGCGCCTGGTCGACTGTTCGCTCGATCCCGATGACACGCGCTTTCTCCCCTACGTGATATCCTCGCTGCCGGATCTGCCGATTCGACTGGCGGCACGACACACCGGTGCACCCAATGAAGAAATACGGATGCGCAGCGCGGCGGATCGTGAATGGAAGGCGCTGCCTACCGAAGGGCTGACTGGATCGGATCAGCCGTTTGAACGGCAGTATCGTCTGCGCGCCGGCCGCTGGGAGTTCAGCGGCGGCCGTGATGGCGTTGCCGGCTGCACGGTGAAGCATCTGATCGGCGAGCGTGATGCACTGGGCGAGGAGAATTCCTGGGGTCTCCTCGCCCTGATGGAGGTCGATGAGATCGGCATCATCGCGATTCCGGATGCGGCACCGTTTCCGCGCAGGCCAAAATCACCGCTACGACCGCCCAAACCGGCGGATTGCACGGTGCTTCATCCAGCGCCAGTACCGTCATCGTCGGCGCCGGCCGAGCCCACCGAGTATCCGCCGCAATGGGAGACCGCCGAGATGGTGGAGGTGGCGAATGCAGCCATCTATTTCTGCGAGCTGCGCCGCGATTGCGTAGCGCTGCTCGACACGCCGCCCGACCGGCAGACGCCGCGGCAGGTCGAGGAGTATCGGGACGAATTCGATACATCGTTCGCCGGTCTCTACTGGCCGTGGCTGCTGGTAGACCGCAATCCACGCGGCCCGCGTGCGCTGCGCGCCGATCCGCGCGAGGGCGAATTCGGCCGGCTGCAGCCGCCGGAGAGCGCGCTGCGGGCGGATCCGATCGGATTGCGCGCGGGCGGTGCGGCATCGACCGGTGCCCTGATCGCGATTCCACCCTCGGGCATGGTGGCGGGACTGACGGCGGCGGCCGACCTGCTGGTTGGGCCGCATCGCACACCGGCCGGACAGACGGCGCGTGATGCGATCGCAGTCACGGTGGTGGTGAGTGATGACGAGCACGGCATGCTGAACGCGCGCGGCGTAAATGTTTTTCGCGAGCGCATTGGCCGCGGTGTCGTGCTCGAAGGTGCCCGCTCGCTCAGTGCGATGCAGCGAGTGTCATCGCCCTGGCGGCACTTGAACGTGCGGCGGGTCATGCTGGCCATCTGCGAGGCGATCGACGAGCGCACGCAGTGGGCGGTGTTCGAGCCGAACAACCCGCTGCTCTGGGCCGATCTACGCGATGTACTGCGTGCGTTCCTGACCCAGCGCTGGCGGCTGGGCTGGCTCTCGGGGCGCACCGATGACGAAGCCTACTACGTGCGCTGCGACCGCTCGACCAATCCACCAGAGTCGGTCGAGCGCGGATTCATCGTCGCGGAAATCGGACTGCGCTTTCCACCGCCGATCGAGTGGATCGTGGTGCACATCGGCCGTTCGAACGTGCGTTCCGAGATCCTCGATGTCGAGCGGGCCTGAGGGAGGCTGACACCATATGGCTGCAACCGGTGATCGGGTCGATCCGTTCCAATCGTTCCGCTTTCTCGTGCGCATCGATCGCGACACGCTGGGCGGTTTTTCGGAGGTGAGCGGATTGCAGGCGGAAGTCGAAGTGCAGGAGCTCCCCGAAGGCGGCGTCAACACCTTCGTGCACAAGCTGCCCGGTCGCGCACGACACGGCAATCTCACACTGCGGCGCGGCCTGGTAACGCGCGCATTGTGGGACTGGTTCAACCAGATCGCGCGCGGCGAGATCACGCGCAAGGCGATCGCGGTCGAGCTGCTGAACGCGCCGGGCGAGGACGTGGTGATGCGATGGGTGTTCGAGAGCACGTTCCCGGCGCGCTGGACCGGTCCGGAATTGAAGGCCGACCAGAGTGCGATCGCAGTGGAATCGGTGGAGCTGGCGCATCACGGCTTCCGGGTGGAGACCTGACATGCCGCTCTATGTGCACGAAGTCGACGCGCGGGTGGCGCCTGATGGCGGAGGCGGCGCCGAGCCGCGCATGCGGCCGGAAGAATTCCAGGCGCTGGTCGCAGCCGTGATCCGTGAGCTGGAAAAACGCAAACAACAATCGCAGCTCATGTCATCGCAAAGCGCGATCACGGGTCAGAACCAGCCACCGTCGGTGGGCACCTGATGGATACGAAGCTGACCATCACGATCGAGGACAAGGACGCAATCGACGAAGCGCGCGGCCTGCCGGAGAAGATCGAAGCGCAATACAACCCGGCCGAGCTGACGCTGGACAAGGCGGCACAGCTGGCCGAGCAGAACATCCCCGGCCTGGACAGTCCGCTGCTGCAATTCGTGCGCGGCCAGATCCAGAAGCTGACAGTCGAGCTGACGCTCGATCAGGCCAGTGCGCCGCCGAACCAGCCAAACGCAACGGTGGAGAAGCGGCTGCAGGCGCTGGCGCAGCTGGTAAAGGTGCAGCCAAAGACACATGCGGCGCCGCGGGTGCGAGTCACCTGGGGCCAGGGACTCAGCTTCAAGGGCGTCGCCGAATCGGTGCAGCGCAAAGTCACGCTGTTCGACAATGATGGCAAACCGCTGCGCGCCGTAGTCACAGTCGCGTTTCGCGAATACCGCAGCCTGGATGAGCAGCTGAAAGAGCTGAACCTGCAGTCTGCCGATCAGACCAAGATCGCCGTGCTGCGTGCCGGTGACCGACTGGATGTGATCGCCCAGCGCGAGTATGGCGATCCCGAGCTCTGGCGGAAGCTGGCCGCGCACAACGGCGTCGAGGATCCGCGCCGGCTGACCCCAGGCACCGTACTGCAGATCCCGCCGCGAGTCAGGCTGGAGCGTCAATGAGCGCCGTCTCGATCGCCAAACTGGGCACGGATTTCTACGTCCCATCCTACGAGATCAAGGTCGGCGGTCAGCCGATCAACCGGCGTGCGGTGCACGACATCCTGTCGATCACATACTCCGACTCGCTCGAGAACATCGATGCGTTCTCCCTGGTCATCAACAATTGGGATGAGGAGAAGCGCACGTTCAAGTACAGCGAGACCGATCTGTTTGCGCCGGGGCAGAAAGTCGAGCTGAAGATCGGGTACCGGGATCGTGGACTGGACAACATGCTGCTGGGCGAGATCACCGCGCTGCAGCCCTCTTTCCCAGCCTCGTCACCGCCGACGATCACAGTGAGCGGGCTCAGCATTCTGCATCGGCTGCGGCGCGAGCCGCGCAGCGAGGTCTACGAGAAGAAGAAGGATTCGGCGATCGCGAAGGAGATCGCGCAGAAGCTGGGTGTCACCATCGAGACCAGCTCGGAAGCAGAAGCCAGCGAGCAGGCGCTCGATTTCGTGGTCCAGAACAACCAGCAGGACATCGTGTTCCTGCTGCAGCGCGCGCGCCGCATCGGCTACGAGTTGACCATCCAGGAAGATTCGAGCGGCAAGCCGGTGTTGTTCTTCGGGCCGCAGTCGAAGGGGGCGAAGCTGAGCTTCAAGCTGCACTGGGGCGGTTCACTGCTTTCATTCGATCCGAAGCTGACCACGGCGGCGCAGGTGGGTGAGGTGACGGTGCGCGCGTGGCATCCAACCAGTAAGAAACTGATCGAAGCGACGGCAAAACGCAGCGAGCTCAATCGCAACGAGCCGTTCGTGCAGGCCTTCAACGAGCGCAAGGAAATCATTGCGGATCGGCCGGTCGCGAACGAAGCCGAAGCGCGCAAGCTGGCGCTCGAGACGTTACGCCGCATCGCACATCACTACGTCACCGCATCCGGTTCTACCGTCGGTATTCCGGAACTCAGGACCGGCTCGCTGGTCGAGGTCACGGGCCTGGGCGCCAAGTACTTCGACGGCACCTACTTCCTGACATCCTCGACCCATTCACTGGGCGACTCTGGCTACACGACGCGCTTCGAGGCGCGTCAGGAGACCAAGGCTGCATGAGCAACGCGACTTCTCCCAAAACCGATGCGCTGGTCATCGGCGTGGTGAAGGACCTGGAAGATCCGCAGAACCTGGGACGCGTGCGCGTCGAGCTGCCGCACCTGGGCGGTAAGAAGAGCAGCTGGGCACGCCTATCCACGATGATGGCGGGACCGGATCGCGGCTCGCTGTTCCGTCCCGAGCTGGATGACGAGGTGCTCGTCGGCTTCCTGCACGGTGATCCGGCGCAGCCTTATGTGCTGGGTGCGCTCTGGAACGAGCAGGATGCACCACCCGAAAACGGCGGCGCCAAGGAGAACCACCTGCGCACGCTCCGTTCGCGCAGCGGTCACGTCTTCCGCTTCAACGATGAGCCGGGCAGCACGAAGATCGAGATCATCGGCGCGGAGGAGAAGCAGCGCTTCACCGTGGACGTCGCCAACAACCTGATCAGCATCGAAGCCGACCAGGGTGATGTGAAGGTGAAGACCAATTCCGGGAATGTGGAAGTCGATGCCGGTGCTTCGGTGAGTGTGAAGGCCAAATCCTCGATCAAGCTCGAGGGCGCCGACATTACGATCCAGGCCAGCGGCAACGTCACGATCAAGGGCGCACAGGTCCTGATCAACTAAGGCTCGCGGCGCGCGCAACAGCGCGAGTCGCGGTCAACCAGGAGAGGCAATGCCTCCGGCAGCAAAAAAGGGCGATCAGATCACCGCCACCGACACTCACATGATACTGACGCCGAGCGGCGCCACCAGTCCGGTGCCGCATCCGTTCGTCGGCATCATCGATGGCGCGCTGTCGAGCGATGTGATGATCCAGAGCATGGCGGCGGCCACCGTAGACAGCACGGCGACCAATACGCCATCCCACATCCCGATCGGCGGCAGCTTCGTGAATCCGCCCTCCAACCAGGGCAAGATCATCAAGGGCAGTGCGACCGTGATGATCAACAACAAGCCGGCTGCGCGCTCCGGTGACACTGCGCTGACCTGTAACGATCCGGTGGATGCACCGGTCGGCACCGTGGTCGCCGTTTCAACCGTGATGATCGGCGGATGAGCCAGGACATCATCGGGCGCGGCTGGCCGTTTCCGGTGCGGCCAGATGCGGATGGGCGGCTCCGCCTGCTGGGCGGTGAGCGCAAGATCCAGCAGAGCATCTGGATCATCCTGGCGACGGCACAGGGTGAGCGCGTGATGCGTCCGGAGTTCGGTGCGGGTCTGCCGCGCGAGGTATTTTCGCCGAACGATCCGCGCAATCGCGCGGTGATCGCGGTACGCGCACGCGAGGCGCTGATTCGCGACGAGCCGCGTATTGATGTGCTGGATGTGCGCGCCGAGGTCGATCCCGAGGAGGACAGCCGCGTGCTGATCTACGTCGATTACCGCGTACGCGTGAACAACGCAGTCTTCAATCTGGTCTATCCGCTCTATCTGACCGAAGGAGTTGGCTGAGTGTCGCTCGCGCCGCCCGAACTGGAAGCAAGAACATTCGACGAGATCGTCAGCGAGGCGCGCCGCCGCATCGGACGATATACGCCGGAGTTCACGCTCGGGTGGAACGATCACAACGAGTCGGATCCCGGCATTGTACTGGTCCAGCTGTTTGCCTGGCTCGCGCAGATCACGCAGGAGCGCGTGAACCAGCTGCCGGAGCGTGCGTACCGCTCACTGCTGCATCTGTTGGGGTTAAACGTGCAGCCGGCGGTGCCGGCCAGTGCCGACCTGGTCATCGAGCCAGTGCCGGGCACTCCGGGCGGCGCAGCCGTGCCACCGGGCACGCAGGTGGGTGCGCCACCGGCGAAGGATGGTTCGCCCATCGTATTTCAGACGACGGCAGCGCTGGATGTGATCACCGCCGAATTGAAGCACGTTCTGAGCTTCGACGGAACCGCGTTCCGGGAAGTGACACCGCTGAACGAGCCGGCCGGCACGACCATCCAGCCTTTCGGCGAGCGTCCGGAAGAAGGGGCCGCCATCTACTTCGGCTTTGCACCGGCGAGTCCAACCGCGCCGAATCCATTTCCGGGTCGGGTCTCGTTGCGCGCGTTCGAGCCGGAAGAGGTGGCCGCGCCGTCCTCGATCGCCTGTGGTGATGCACCGCAACCGAACCGCGCCGAACTCTCGTGGGAGTACCTGCCTGGCCCGGGCAAACGCTGGCAACGGCTCACCATCTACGAAGACCAGACTCGCGCACTCGAGGTCGGCGGTTACCTGATTCTCGAGGGGCCTCAGGAAATCCGGCCCACACCGATCTGGACCCTTGCCGAGCCGCGCTACTGGCTGCGGCTGCGCGTGCTGGCACCGGATTATGGCAGCCGCGTGCCGACCGTCGCGTTCTTCCGCTTCAATGCAGTACCCGCGCGGCAGGAAGTAACCGTCACTGATGAAGAGATCGGCATCAGCACGGGAGAACCCGATCAGGTCATGACGCTGCCGCGCCGACCCATCGTTCCGAAGACGCTGGCGCTGGAAGTCGAGGACGAGAGCGGTTCACCGCAGCCCTGGACGGAAGTCGAAATGTTCCGCGATCGCGATGCCGGAAGCGATGACGAACAGGCCGGCCGTGAGGCGAAGGTTTTCATCCTGGACGCGAAGCAGGGCACCGTGCAGTTCGGTGACGGACACCGCGCGCTGATTCCAGCGGCGGGCAGTGCCGTGATCGCGCGCAGCTACCGGTATGGCGGTGGCAGTGCCGGCAATGTCGGCGCCAACCAGATCGCCGCGCCGTTCGACACGCTGGCCGGCATCAAGGGTGTCAGCAATCCGCGGCCGGCGATTGGCGGCCGCGACGCCGAATCGGTGCAGCGTGCATTGCGCCGTGCGCCGCAGTGGCTGCGTCGGGCAGATCGCGCAGTGACGCGCGATGACTTTGCTGCGGCGGCCGAACGGATCGGCGGCGTGGCGCGCGCCGAAGTCATCTCCAACTCGCATCCGAGTTATCCCGGCGTGCTGGTGCCGGGTGCGGTCACGGTTTACGTGGTGCAGGATACTGCGCAGCGCAACCCGCCGACCCCGACCGAGACTTTGATGCGGATCGTGTGCGACGAGCTGAACCGAAAGCGCACGCTCACTACAGAAGTCTACGTCCGATCGGCGGAATTCATCCGCATCGACATCGAGGCGGAGCTTAGCATTGATCCAACCAGGTCGATGTCGCACGCCGAAGAGGAGGCGCGCAAGCAGATCAAGAAGTACCTGAATCCGATTGGCAGCGCGGATGAAGACGGTAAACAACCGGTCGGCTCGAGCCGCGCTGAAGACGGCAGCGAGCGCCTGTGGCGTTTCGGCCAGGACCTTTATCCCGCGAATCTGCAAAGCCAGCTGCTCTCGCTGCCCGACGAGGTGGGTGTGCGCGCGGTGCCCGTGCTGCGCATCTGGCGCAACGGCGTGCTGCACCTGACACCGACGGAATCGATCCGGATCCCCGACAACGCTTTGCCCTATCTCGGCGAGTTCGGCGTGCGGGCAAAGCCTTACGTCGAGCTATAGCCATGGCAGCGGACGCGCGGCGCTGGTGGATTGCAGGCAGCAATGACTGGGGCGAAGCCCTGCCACTCAGTGAGACCGGCGGGCATGTCGCGGTGGTTGCCCGCGGCGTACGCCGCGGCGAGAGCACGCTGACACTCGATCGTCGCGCTGGCGGGCCGCTCGACCCGCTCACCGACAGCGCATCGGTCGGCGGTCTCACCCTGCCACTCAACATGGAGGCCACGGAGCGCGATCTGTACCTGGCTTCGGCCGCGCGCCGCCGCATCCTGCGGCTCGATCAGGCGTCCGGTGAGCTGAAGAGCTGGATCGGGCTGGAGCCGCTGGGGCTGCGTCGCACAGCACGCGCTGTGGTACTCACACGCGCGCGTGATCTGCTGATTGCTGCCGAGCATAAACGCTCGCGCCTGGTCGCACTGCACGCAGGTGCGCCGGCTGTGATCGATGCGATCACACTGCCGGCACGCGTGCTGGACCTGGTCGGCACCGACACGGGCCATGTTCTCATCCTCGGTCAAACCAGTGACGCCACACGTTTGTGGTGTTGGCTGCCCGGTTCGGACGCGCCAGGCGCAATCGACGAAGTACCTGCTGCGACGCCCAGTGCAGAGCCGGCGCGACTGCTGCGCGATGATGCCGGCCGCGTGTACGTGTTCGATGCGGCAAAAGCGCGTGTGCGCGCGCTGCCGGTCGAGCACTCGCAGTGGCAGCCGATCGATGAGGTGCTCGATCGGTTTGCACCATTGCCGGTCTTGATCGAGGCGCATGGATCATCCGGCTGGCGCATGCGCATCCCGCCCGCGAATGCAACTCGACCGTTGATCTGGCCGGCACCGGCGAACTGGCCGGCGTACGATGCAGATGGCAGGCGCCTCGAGCTGGAGCCGGATGCACCTGCCGGAGCGCCACCATACGTGGCGAACGGGACCATCCAGATCGGGCCACTGGATGGTCGACTGCCGCGCATGGGCTGGGATCGCATCGAACTCGAGATCGAGAGTCTGGGCTCGAGCACCGCACTGGAGCTGCGGACGCGTGCCGCCGACACGACCGATGCGGCCGCCGCGCTGATCGAGTGGTCGCTGCCGCACCGGTTGAACGAACAGGCCGGCATCGACGGCAACTCGCGCGTCGATTTTGCCGTGCTCAGCTCACCGGCGCGCTACCTCTGGCTCGATCTGAAGCTGATTGGCGGTTCGGCATCGCCATCGATCAAGTCGATCACCGCGTACTACCCGCGCGGCGGACTGGTCGACTATCTGCCGCTCGTGTTTCGCGAAACCGACCAGGACACGCGCTTCCTCGAACGCTTTGTGACTACGCTCGAGCGCAGCTGGGATCCACTCGAACAAGCCGTCAGCGATTTCGACCGCGAGCTCCGTCCCGAGACCGCCAGCAAGCCCATGCTTGACTACCTTGGCGCGTGGCTGGATCAGCCGATGGAGCTCGAGTGGAATGTGCCTGCGCGCCGGCACGCGGTGCAGCACAGCGCGAAGTACTTGCTGCAGCGCGGCACGCCGGCGGCCGTTCAGGCCGCGCTCCGGCTGCACCTGGCCAACCGCTGGGGACTGGTCCCCGACTCGCTCGGCGAGACGCCATTCCTCTGGGAGCATTTCCGCTCGCGCGTGCCGCTGCACGCCAGCACCGGTGATGACGCACAGGCATCGGGCCGGCTGTTCGGTGCCGAGGTGCTGCGCCGCCTCAGGCTAGGCAGCTCGACACTGGGCGACGGCACGCTGCGCGATGTCGGTACGCCCGAGACCGATCACGTGACCATTGATGCGCGGCGCTTCTCGGTGTTCGTGCCGCGCACACTGGTGCCGACTGCTGACGATGTCCGTCAACTGCGCAACGTATTGGCCCACGAGCAGCCGGCCGATACCAGCGGCGAGCTGGTCTTCATCGAGCCGCGTATGCGCATCGGTGTGCAATCGACGCTTGGGGTCGACTCGATTCTCGGCGTGTATCCCACGGCGCGCCTGGCGCAATCCGCAGAACAAGCAGAAGACGCACCGGCAGCGCGCCTCGACTACGACTGCCTGCTGTCAGATCCAGAACCCGGACCGCGGCCCGGTACGCCTGCGCTCGGCCGGGACACCAGCACCATTCCAATCCGGCTTACCTGACCTAGAGAGCGAATACACATGCGCCGAACCAAACACGAAGATTACGATCCGTGCGCCGATCCCAACGCGCGACGACCGGGCTGCACCCGGCCTCAGCTGGAGCGGCTGCGCTTCTGGAACGGCCGCTTCCTGGTAGCACGTGATCTGCGCGATCAGCAGGAAGACCTGATCCGCCGGCTCGAGTACCACCAGAGTTTTGCGCACGGCGAGGGCGTGCTCTGCGGCTTCGAGATCCGTGAGCATCCACGCGAGCAGTGCCGCGATCGCTACCTCGTGGTCGAATCCGGAATGGCCTACGACTGCTGCGGCCGCACACTCTGGATGCCCGACTGCCGCGTGGTGGAGATCCCGCGTCCGAAGGAAGAAGAAAAGGACGAGACCGAGCAGCCGGACCAGCCCGAGAAATATCCGGACGAACAAGACAAGAAGGAACAGCAGGAGAAATACGAGCAGCGCCAGAGGCAGGAACAGCAGGCGAAACACGAGTCAGTGCCCAAGGGCTGGCTAGAGGAAGACTACGATCGCGACCACGATCACGATCACGATCACGATCACGATCACGATCACCACAACCATGATCAAAATCACGATCACGATTCTGGCGACGATGATGATGACGAAGACCATGACGATGACGATCGGCCGCATTGGCGCCGTGATCCGGAGTGGTTCATCGTTGCGTGTCAGGTCGAGTGCAAGACTGACCCGGTACCGGCGCTGTACGCCGACGATCTGTGTGAACCGCTGCGCGAGGAGCACGGCCGCGTGCGCGAGGACGTGGCGATTCGCGTGGTGCCGGCGGCAGAGATCTCCGACGCGTGTTGGCCCCGCTATCGGCCGGTGAGCGAAATCGATTGCAACGAGGAAGTCGATGACGACTGCCATCATCCACTCGGGGAAGCGCCGCCCTGCTTCCGCGATTGTGCGTGTGGGGACTGCGTGGTATTGGCCGCGGTCTGGTGGGATGCACGGAAGCGGCGGCTCCGCTATAGCACGCGGCATCGCAAAGTGCTGGCGCCACCGGTCAACCTTACGCGGATCACCGGACTGAACTGGCCGCATGGCGGCGAGCTCAGCACGCAGGACCTGCTGGAGGAGCACCGCGGCCGGCTGATCGTCCGCTTCTCCCGCGCGTTGCGGCCGGCCAACGGTTTCCGCAACGGCATCAATGCGATGACATTCACGGTTTCATTCCTGGGCGCGACGCGCAGCTACGAGCAGATCGTCCCGCCAGAGCCGGATGAAGCGAGAGGCCGGCGGCCCACGCCGAGATTATCGCGCAACCGGCGCTGCGCGATCTTCGAAATCGATCCCGACATGCTGCGCGGCCGGTTCGGCTACGGCGGCGCATACATCCACGTGCGTCTGCTCTGTGATTTCCTGATCGACTGCCATGGCCGTGCCGTCAGCGGCGCGCACCTCGCCGGTGATGCGAGTGGCCGCGGCTCCGGCAATGGCGTACAGGGCGGCATCTTCGAGAGCTGGTTTTACCTGCGCAATGCGGGGAGAGGAGAGGCGCGATGAGCTCGACATCGACCCGCAAAGGCGGCTGCGGCTGCGGCGGCCAGACCCGCACGCACAATGGCAACGGTCATGGCAACGGGAATGGCAATGGCAACGGCGGATGCGGTTGCCGATCCTCACAACCGTGTGGCTGTGATGAGCCGCGCGCGCGTGAAGTGCTGGGTGATTGCCGCTGTGAAGGACCGGTCCGGTGCGGTGTACCGTGCCTGGAGCGGCCTGCGTACAGCGCCGGCCAGCTATTGACCGCGGACAGTCTGCGCCTCGGCCAAGGCTACTTCGAGGATCGTTTTGCGCTGCGCCGCTTCATCGATGGCGTCGGCGTTGTCTGTGGACTGCACGTGCGCTGCGATCCGGATGAGAACGGCTGGATCATCGTCGATCCGGGCTATGCAGTCGACTGCTGTGGCCACGACATCGTGCTGTGCGAGCCCGTGCGTTTCAACGTGTGCCGCGCGATCGACAGCTGCCCGAAGCCGGCCGAGCCTTGTGATCCGATTGTGGAAGAAGCACCAGCACCGGCGCCGGCGGACAAGCCGGACGAGTTGCCGCCCGTCACCTCGGGAACCGGATACACCACGTCGACTATCGAAGGAACCGTGCGGGATGAGGCCGGTGCACCCATAGACGGCGCAGCGGTTCTGCTGAAGGGCACCGCGCTTGGGATGGCCACCGGAACCGACGGGAAGTACTCCATCGGGACGGTCGGCTCGACCATCAGTCCGGGCACCTACGAAGTCCGCTGTGCGCACATGGAGTATCGATTTGCCTACCGGACGGTCACCGTCGCTAGCGCAACGCGCTACATCGTCGATTTCAGGTTGAAGCGATCGACCACGCCAGCACCTGCCGTAACCACACCTGAGCAGCTTGCGGATCGCTTCCTGGCGGAAAGGCAGCAGAATGAAGACGCTGCGCTCAGGTGGCTGGCCAACCTGTTCGCTCCCATCTATCGCTACTTCGTATTTCTCGATCGTGAGAGTTCTGTCAACCAGGTTATCAACAACGTGCTGCGGCAGCTGACTCAGCACTGGCTCACGAAGGGCATCGACCAAGTCACGGTGGATGCCTGGGCTGCGCGAATCAAGGAACTCGCGCGCTCGACCACGTCGACCCCGGCGCCCGCACCTCCAGCGGCCGCCCCCGCCGCGCAGACGTACCGCGCCTACGTGCTGACCGTAGAGCGGACCTGGGAAGGGCGCGCACCGGTTCCGGTCGTGCTGAACCGCGCGGGCTGTGATCCGCGGCCGGAATGCAAGCCATCGAAGGAAGTCGCGTCGGTCCGTCTCTGCGTGACGCCGCTCGATGAGTCATCGACAGAGTCGCGTGTACGGCGTCGCACGCAAGACTTCCGCGGTGTCGGCACCGGTCTCATCGACCGCCTGGCGCGCGCACTCGAGGTTGCCGGCACGATCACCGCCGATCCGATCAAGGATCCGAATCCACGCGGCCGGGCCATCGCGGAAGCATTGCTCTCGATGCTTCGCGAGGAGCCCGCGATCTCCTCCTGCAACCTGTACGACCTGATCTGCGATATCCGTCGCCTGGTCATGGGGGAAGCGCCGCGCTGCTTCAGCTTCCCACCGGAAGTATCGGCCGACAAGGAACGCGCGCTGGTCGGCATTTTCGGTCAGCTGCTGGATGACTTCCGCGAATCGTACCTGACGCTGGACTGTGATGACTGCTGTGAACAGGTCGGTGTCCGCCTCGCCCATCTCATCACGCAGGACCTGCTGCCGGAGTGCGCGCCGAGGAAGTGCTCGATCGCGGCGGTCGACACGCATGTGCCTTCACGCGAGGCGCTGCATCCACGCAGTGCGTGGTGGTATCCCGATCAGGTTTCCGTCTTCGACGCGTACTTCCGAGGGGTTCGCGAGGCGGGCGTACTGCTGACCGATCGTGGCCTCACAGTGGAAGTGCGCGATGCCAACACGAACACCACCACGCCGACGCTCGACACCCGTGTGCGCGACTGGATCTCCGCGCACGCCGGCGCGGGTGAGCTGGCGCGCCTCGCGCTCTATCAGAACAGCATCCTGTACGCCGACTACGGCTCGACCGTGGTGCTCTGGACGGTAGCCGGCCGCGTGGTTGCGATCACACTGGATGTCGGCCGGACATCGTCGTTCACAGTCAAATCGTTCAGCAGCCGGGTCAATTATCTGCGCTATTCGATGGCACCGCCCCTCGCGCGGGTATCGCCGATCTTCGAAGTGGCGCGCGAGGAGTTCGAGTTCGTGAGGCAGCCGGCAACGGCTACGGTCAGCACGCCGCAGCCGGCGGCAGAAGCTGCAGCCCGCATGCTCGAGACGATGGATCCAGCACCGTTCAAGGAGCTGCTGAACCGCGTCGGCCTCAAGACCGAAGCGTCACTGTATCGGCGGGACGTCACTACGCTGAAGCAGCTGGTCGACATGCCGGAGCTGGAGCTGGCCGAGCTGATGCGCGTCGAAGACATCGAGTCGGTAAAGGCACAGGCGCGTGATCTACTCAAGGGCAAAACCGCGGTCGACCGCAATGAACTGGTGCAGTGGGGTGCGGCCGCGCGTCAGCGCAAGACCAAGCTGAAGGGGAGTCCGGCATGAGCAACGGCAACGGCGGTCCCGCGCGTACGACACCGGTAGCGCGCAATCGCTACTCCGAGGGGCAGATCCTGCACGCGCGCGATCTGGAGCGGGATGCAGACTATTTCATTGCCCGCGACCGGCAGCACAACGCACTGGCGCATGGTCCGGGCATCATCACTGGTCTGCAGTTGATCGCGAATGAGCGCGGCACCGAGAAGGCCGTGCAACCGGGCTCCCTGACGGCACCCAAAGAACTGGATTTGGCGATCACACCCGGTGCCGCGATCGATACGATCGGCCGGCTGGTCATTGTGCCGAAGCGCGCGACGCTGAAGCTGGACTTCGCCAAGCGCGGCGGCATCTTCGCGCCCGGCACCTATCGCGTGGAGCTGCTGTACTCCCATGCCGACCGCGAGACGAATGGCAGCAGCGCCAGCGCAAGCGTCCGTACCGGCTGCGAGGGCGGTGCGGCCGGCAATGGCGGCAGCAAACTAGTCGAGACGTATCGCATCGAGCTGGTCAAATTTGATCCTTCCTTGCCGCTGCCCGAACTGGATCGCGGCGCGGTACTCGACGGGCCGATCGACGATCCCACCGTTCGCGCGGCGGTCATTCTCGGTCTGGTGGATTGGAATGGCACCGATTACGTCGGCTACTCGATGCCGGGCCGCGTGTATGCACCGGTGCACGCCGAGCGGGTCCAAGGGCCGAGCGAGATGGCCGAGCTGGAATTGCGGGATGCGCTCGGTCGTCTCGCGTTCCGCACCGCCAAGCTGCCGCCGCCCGACGCGCCGGATCCGTTCACGCCGATCGACATGACTGACCGCTTCCGGGTCGATCACAATGGCGCCGTCTGGGTGCCGAGCGAAGTGTCGGTCGGTCCCGAGGGCGTGAGGTTTCGGCAGGAGAGCAATCCGGTCAGTCCGGAAAACACCAAGTGGCAAATGGGCACGCTCACCGACGTGGCTGGCGCGAACTTCAACCAGGACGCCGACGGCAAGCGCTTGACCGGAAACGCTTACGCACCGGGCCGCAGAGAACTGCGCGTCGTATTTCAGCGGGAAGGCACCAACAACGGCCGGCATCGCATCGTGATCGGTCACGTGGATGACACCGGCGGTGCATTCGAGCCTGCATTGATCGTCTATGATCGCGGACCGACACCCGCACCCGACATCAGCGGCTCGGCCACGGTCGAAGTGTGGGGCGATCTCTACGTGCGCGGAACCGCCTGGCTGACGCGTGCCGAACGACGGCCGCCAGACAACGTGGCGACCAACGACGAGTTCGATGCGCTGCTCCGCCAGTTGGCCGGACCGTTTGCGGCTGCATTCCGCGTGTTCCTGAAGAGCGATCCGGAGTGGCTGGCCGAATTCGGCGGTGTCATGGCCAACAGCATCAAGAACGATGCAACACTCCGCGCGCAGTTCGTGTCCGAAATCGGTACCGCGCTGACCAATGATGCGACGTTCCGGAACAACCTGCTTGGCGCAATCAGCGCCGCGATTATCAGCCTGGTCGATACCGCGCTGAGCACCGCGTTGGCCGATCCGGTCAAGGTGCGGCCCGCGATCCGCTCCATGGCGCGCGCGCTCGACATCGCTCCCGGATCATCTTCGCCGCTGCCTACAGACGACGGATCCGCGATCCTGGCGGCATTGCTGCGTCGCCTCACGCGCGACTTCCCCAATGTGCGTGATCAGGTCTTCAATTCGATGGATACCAACGCC
Source organism: Gemmatimonadota bacterium (assembly GCA_040902615.1). Classification (GTDB taxonomy): domain Bacteria; phylum Gemmatimonadota; class Gemmatimonadetes; order Longimicrobiales; family RSA9; genus JBBDWZ01. The sequence continues at coordinate 21,500 of JBBDWZ010000178.1, forward strand.
GAAGAAGACACCGTGCGGAGCCTAATGAACAACATGCTGCCGGATCCGCCTTTCACTGCCATCCCGTGATCGACGCAATCGGCACGCTTCGGCTCGTGCTGCCCGGCAAGCCGGGCGATGCGGCTCGCGGCCGGGCGGCGGCCGCCGCAGCGCTGCCCGCGCTCGGCCCGCAGCAGCCCGGTGCTGCGGCGGTAAGCGAACGCGTGCTTCTGATCCGCCGGCTTCAGCTCGAGCTGCGCGTGGGCGCGGAGGGAACGCTCGACCAGCTGGCCGCGGCTGCGGGCAGAGAACTGGAAGGTGAGCTGCACCGCACGATCGCGCGGCCGCTTCGTCAAAGTGAGGTGATCACCTTTGCATCGACTGCCGAGTACCTCGCCCATTTCGTTGAGCAGGCGGCGCGCCAGCGGCCAGTCGATGTCTGGTATTTCCGTCCGCTGCGCGAGTGGATGGCCGACGACTTTGCCGAGACCCTGCGCAACATCGGCGAGCGTGAGCCGGTCGCATGGCCGGCCGCGTTGGCCCTGTTGCGCCAGCGCGGGCTGACCGCACTGCTGCTGCAGCGTCTTTCGCCAGCCGATTATGAGATCCTGTATGGCGTCACACGCGGGCGTCAGCTCGAGCGCGCCGAAGCGGCGCCCCTGTTCAAGGCCGCCATGGACATCGCAGTTCGCGCGGTGCCGGGCATAGCACAGCCAGCGATTGCAATCGATCAAGGGCAGGAGCTCACGAGATTTCTGCAGGGTGGCCGCAACGCGCCACAGAGCTGGGCCGATCCAGGCGCAATCGCACAGACCGTTGCCGAAATGCTGCGCTGGCTGATCGATCGGCACGCTGATGGTAGGATCGACGTGAGCACGGCAGAGCGCGCGATTCGGGAATATGACTGGCTCGATGCAGGCCCACTGCTGCAGGTCGTTCGGGCTGCGTCCGGCGTGCGTCCGGTAAGCCGCATCACACACGAACACATGCCTGGCGAGCCGCGCATGAACCGCACACGCGCGCTTCGCTATCTGAGTGCGGCCCGCCGCATCGCCGAAGCCAATACCAATGCGATGTCAGTCGCTACCGGAGTGAACGAAGCGCTGACCGTCGTCGAGCAGGTGGTCGCGGTGCTCGCGCGTACCCCCGTGAGCCGCGCGGATCGCATCGAGCGACTGCTGCTCGGCCCGGACCACGCGCCGGGGTCCGATGCGCGGAGTGAAGCATTACTGGCTCGCTTGCGTGCGGCGGCACAGCAGCTTTCACGCGCCGAGGCGCGGCAGCTGGCCGAGCACATCCACGCCGCGTGCAACTCGGTCGGTGTAGACCTCACGACGTCGGCGGCCGGACTGTTCCTGCTGATTCGTCCACTGCTCGATTTGCGCATTCCGTCTGCGATGGGCGCGGCGGGCCTGGATCCGGCCGCAGCCCGCGCGTTCCTCTCCGGCATCGGTGAAGCAGCTGGTATCGCGAGCGATGATGCGGGTCTTGCCGTGTTTGCGTCCGGTGACAACGCCGCGCCCGAGCGTGTGTGCATCGACGATGCGCAACGCGGCGCGCTCTTACAGATACTGCGTACAAACGCGGAGCGGCTCGGCCTGAATGTGAAATTCGCCGAATCGACATCGCCACAACGATTCGTGCTCGAGCTCGCCTGCCAGCAGCTGGTGCGCTGGCTGCATGGGTTCGAAAAGAGCTCGCACGAGTTTGTGCTGCGCACACTCGTGCACAACCACGGCACGCTGATGCTGGGCGCGGGCGAGCCGGTGACGGTCGCGTGGCCCGGGTCAGCGCTGGACCTGTTGCTGGATCGGGTCGGCTTTCTCGATCCGCTGGCCTTGGTGCCGTGGTGGAACGGACGCGGGCTGGTATGGCTGAGGTAAACGTCATTGCCGAGGTGGCTGCGCGCGTCGAAGCGTTGCTCGTGCAGCGACTGGGACCCGATGCACCCGAGCCCGACATCGTTCCGGCCGCGCCGATCCCGGCCAGCACCGAGGCAGTCCTCGCATTGCGCAACGCGGTGGCGGGCAGCCTTGACGGTTACGACCTCTCGACCCTCGCCGAGACGCTGGAAGCGCTGGTTGCAGCGGCGTCTCTCGATGCAGCCGATCGCTATGTACTGACACTTCTCGCATTGGCCAATCTGGACGATCGGATTGGCCGGGCGATCGGATTGCTGCACGATGATGTCAGTCGCACGCGTCCCAGCGTTGGACTCATCGCGCGCATTCTCGAGCCGCTGACCGGTCGCGCTGCTGCGCTGGAAGCCGCCGCGCCGAATGGCACGCTGGCGCAGCGCGGCATGATCGATCATGTCGGCGCGTATGCCGATGCGGATGCGCCGTTTGCCAACCAGGAGTTGGTGCTGCATCCGCGGATCATGGCGGTGCTGATCAGCGGCGGGCCGCTGAATTCGCCCGAGCCACAGCTGGCCGGCGCGCTGATGCTCGAGCGCACGTCGACGCTGGACGAAGCGGAAGATCCGGAGCTCTTCGAGCGACGTGAATCCAATGCGCTGGCCTATCGTCTGGCCGATCTGCCACGCACCGGCCGCGCGGTCGGACTGCTTTCGGTCGGACCGGATCTCGAGGCGACCCTCGATGTGGCCCGTGAGTTTGCAAGGCGAGAACGAATGCGTGTTCTCCGCGTCGATCTGACCAGTGCGTTCGCACTTGGTGCAACCGCCGAATCGCTGGTGCGTGTGGTGCGCCGCGAGTCGATCGCGCTGCACGCACTGCCGGTCTGGACCGGTTTGCCGCCGCGCGATGCGCTGGCCGATCCCGAATTGACCAAACGCATCGCACGCATGCTCATGGCGGCACCCGCGCCGCTGCTGGTACACGCGGACCAACTTTGGACGCCACCGGCCGAGCTGCCACTCACGCTGATCCATTACGCCGCACCAGCACCGACCTTCCGCGATCGCGTTGCACTCTGGCAGCACGACGACGGTACGACGCGGCCGGCCAGCGAGGCGACTGCGCAGCAGCTGGCGACAGCCTTCGTATTGCCACCCCTTGCCGTGCAGGCTGCACGGGCGGAAGCGGATGCTGCAGTCACCGTGCTGGGCGGCGAATTGCCGGAGCAGCTGCGGCGCGCTGCACACCGTCAGTCTGCGGCCCGGCTGGTACGATTCGCCACCAAGATCACACCGCGCGCGGAGTGGAAGCATCTGGTCGTACCGCCGAACATCAAGCAGCAGCTGCGCGAGGTCGAGTGGCGCGTGGCGCACCGGCATCGCGTGCTCGAACAGGCCGGCTTCTCCGGCCACCGCGGTTTCCTCGCCTTGTTCGTGGGCGCGAGCGGAACCGGAAAAAAACAGGCG
>JBBDWZ010000179.1:0-24615 GCA_040902615.1 Gemmatimonadota bacterium
CCACGCGGTGAAAACCGCACGCACCTATGATCCCGGGCATCGTGGGCTGGTCGGATCGGCGTTGGTCCGCCGGCTCGAACGGCCCGGACAGCATGACCTGCTGCTGCGCACGCGTGCCGAGCTGGATCTTGAGGATGGCGAGGCGGTCGATTCGTTCTTCGCGCGCGAGCGGCCCAGCCTGGTCTACCTCGCGGCCGCGCGGGTAGGCGGCATTCTGGCCAACCGCTCGTATCCGGCGGACTTCCTGCGCTCGAATCTGGCGATTCAGTCCAACGTGATTGATGCCGCCCGACGCTATCAGGCCGAGAAGCTGCTGTTCCTTGGCAGCTCGTGTGTGTACCCGAAGCATGCGCCACAGCCGATCCAGGAAGAGTACCTGTTGAGTGGTCCACTCGAGCCGACCAATCGCGCGTACGCGATCGCGAAAATTGCGGGGCTCGAGTTGTGCCGGACCTATCACGAGCAATACGGCTGCCGCTTCATCAGTGTAATGCCGACCAACCTGTACGGCCCCAATGACAACTTCGATTACGAAAGCAGCCACGTGCTGCCTGCTTTGCTCCGGAAATTTCATGAAGCCAGGCTGGCCGGCGCCGGTGAAGTCGTTGTCTGGGGCAGCGGTACACCGAGGCGCGAGTTTCTGCACGTCGACGACCTGGCCGACGCCTGTGTGTTTCTGATGGAGAGGTATGAGCAGTCGGACCCGATTAACATCGGAACCGGCAGTGACGTCAGTATCGCTGAATTGGCGGCGCTGATCGCCGATGTGGTCGGGTACCGCGGTGAAATCGTTTACGATCGCACGAAACCGGATGGCACACCGCGCAAGCTGCTGGACGTGACTCGGCTGAAGACACTCGGCTGGGCGCCTCGCATCGGATTACGAGAAGGCATCGAGCAGACGTACGAATGGTACGCCAGCTCGAGAGTGCTGGTTTGACCGGCGGGGCGTGGCGGTCGTTCTAGGCATCAACGCCTTTCATCCGGGCTCGTCCGCCGCGCTCGTGGTGGACGGCGTTCCGGTTGCCGCGATGGCGGAAGAACGTCTCAACCGGATCAAGTACTACGCGGGGTTTCCAGCCCTGGCAATCGAGCGCTGCCTCGACATGACCGGGTGTACGTTCAACGATATCGATGCCGTCGCGATTGGTCGCGACTCATCGGCCAACCTGGCCAGGAAGCTCGAATACGCGCTCAAGAACCCGTCCCGGCTGCTCAACCTGGTGAAGATTCGCGCGGCGGGTACCCGGCTCAACGACCTCAAGCCGATGTTTGCGCAGGCGTGGGGACTCGATCCTGCCCGGCTGCGCTTCCGCGAACACACCGTGGAGCACCACGTGGCGCACATCGCCAGCGCGTACTTCGCTTCGGGTTGGGAGTCCGCCGCCGCTCTCTCGGTGGACGGCTCGGGTGATTTCGTGACCTGCATGATGGCCGATTGCCGTGATAACAGCATCGAGATCAAGCGGCGTGTGTACGTCCCGCATTCGCTGGGGTCGCTTTACACGATGGTCTGTCAGTTCCTCGGCTATGGTCAGTACGGCGATGAAGGAAAAGTGATGGGCCTGGCTCCGCTGGGTGAGGACACCTACGGCGCCGCGTTCCGCGAGATGGTCAGCCTGACGCCGACTGGAATCGAGCTGAACCCCAAATATTTCATGCCGTTCGGGTCCGACCAGGGGATGCGCGTGAGTGAGGATGGCAGCGTCGAGCTGCAGCGCCACTATTCGGATCATATGGTCGAGCTGTTTGGCGCACCCAGACACGCCGATCAGCCGATCGAAAAGCGGGACATGGATCTCGCCTTCGGCTTACAGGCGGCGTTCGAGCGCGGCTATATGCACCTGCTCAACCTGCTGCACGGCATGGTGCCTCATACGCGCGTGGCGCTGGCCGGCGGCTGCGCGCTGAACAGCGTTGCCAATGGCAAACTCTTCGACCAGACCCCGTTCGGTGAAACCTGGATTCAGCCCGCTGCCGGCGACGATGGCCTCGCACTCGGCGCGGCGCTGCACGTGGCGCGCACCGAATATGCCGAGCCGGCCTGGCGAATGAATGATGCCTACCTCGGGCCTGAGTATGATGACGCGTGTATTCGCACTGCGCTCGAGCATTACGGCGTCGCGCATGACCAGCTGGAACGCGGCGAGCTGACCGCCAGGACGGCGGAAGCCATCGAGCAGGGAAATGTGGTCGGCTGGTATCAGGGCCGCATGGAATGGGGCCCGCGCGCACTGGGCAACCGCTCGATCCTGACCCATCCGGGTGCTCCCGGCATGAAGGACACATTGAATGCGCGGATCAAGCGACGCGAGTGGTTTCGTCCCTTTGCGCCCGCGGTGCTGCAGGAACGGCAGGGCGAGATCTTCGAGTACGATCATCCCTCACCGTTCATGCTGCACGTGTACAAGATCAGGCCGGAGTGGCGTGAGCGATTGTCGGCGGTGACGCATGTCGATGATACCGGTCGTCTGCAGACCGTACGGCGCGAAGAGAACGAGCTCTATTACGACTTGATCCGTGAGTTCGATCGCCGCACCGGCATTCCGGTTCTGCTCAATACCAGCTTCAACGAGAACGAGCCGATTGTGAATACTCCCGCGGAAGCGGTTGATTGCTTCAGCCGCACACGCATGGACGTCCTGGTTATCGGGCCGTTTCTATGCCGCAAGCCGAACTGACCGACGCGGATGTGTGGAATAGCCGGTGTGGTTGGCAGTGGAGTACGGCCTGATGATCTGCGCGGCGCAGAAATGATGGTAGCGACGATGGGTCACCGCGGCCCGGACGACCAGGGATCCTGGGCGTCGGCGGATGGACGGGCGGTATTCGGTCATCGCCGGCTCGCGATCATCGACCTCTCACCCGGCGGGCATCAGCCCATGGTGAAAGGACCGCTGTCCATCGTCTACAACGGGGAGCTCTACAACTATCGCGAGCTGCGCGCCGAGCTGCGCACGCGCAGTGCGGAGTTTCTGACCGAGAGCGATACGGAAGTGCTGCTGGCTGCCTATCGCGAATGGGGCAGCGACTGCGTCGAGCGTCTGAACGGCATGTTCGCCTTTGCCATCTACGATGCCCGCACCCGGCGACTGTTCCTGGCCCGTGACCGCGCCGGCGAAAAACCGTTGTACTACCGGCATGTGGCTGGACGTTTTGCCTTCGCCTCGGAGCTGAAGGCGCTGCTGCAGCTGACAGAAATCAGACGGCACATCGATCTAAAAGCATTGGACGAATATTTCACGTACGGCTATGTCACGGGTGCGCGCACGATGTTCGAGGGCATCCACAAGCTTCCGGCAGCGCACACGCTCTCTTTCGATGTGGAGCGGGATCAGGCCGATTCAGCCCGCTACTGGTCGTTGCCGGCCGCCCGGCCCGGCGGCGACGAGAACGAGCTGGTCGGGGAGCTGGACCGCCGGCTCCTCGAATCCGTGAAGTTGCGGCTGGTGGCAGACGTGCCGGTCGGCGTGCTGCTGAGTGGCGGCGTAGACTCGAGCCTGGTTACGGCGATGGCTGCCCGGGCGTCTTCCGGTGCTGTACGCACTTTCACGGTCACGTTCCCCGGCGATCGCGCTTTTGATGAAAGCGGCTATGCCCGTCAGGTGGCGGAGCATTTTGGCACCCAGCACACGGAACTGGTGAGCGAGCCCCCTTCACCCGATTTACTGACCGCCCTGGCCCGCCAATTCGATGAGCCCTTGGCCGACTCGTCCCTGCTGCCGACCTACACCGTGTCCACCGCAATCAGACAGCACGCAACGGTCGCGCTTGGGGGCGACGGCGGGGATGAGCTGTTCGGCGGCTACCCCCATTACTCCTGGATCCAGTGGCAGGAGCCGGTCCGCCGCATGCTGCCCGGTTCGGTGCGCCGCATGGCATCCAGAGCGGCTGCGTCCCTGCCCCTTGGGTTTCGCGGCCGCAATCACGTGATCGGGTTTGGCGGCGACCGGCTGGAGAGCATCGCCCATATCAACGTGTACTTCGATCGCGGCTCACGCGCCCGGCTACTTGCGCCGGTGTGTGCCTCCCATGGGCTCGAGCTCGTCGCCGAAGGCAGCAAGCGTCTGGCGGCTCCCCTTGCCATTAGCGCGCTGTCACAGGCGATGTCCGTCGATTTCCAGCTGTATCTCCCGGACGATCTGCTGGTCAAAGTGGATCGCGCGAGCATGCTCGCCTCGCTGGAGGTGCGTGCCCCTTTTCTGGACTCGTCGGTCATCGAGTTCGCCTTCGCCTCAGTGCCCGATCGTCTGCGCGCGACCCGCCGCCAACGCAAAATCCTGCTGCGCCGGCTGGGGCAGCGCCTCCTGCCCGCAGCGCTCGATCTGGACCGCAAGCAGGGATTCTCGATTCCGCTGGCCAGATGGTTGCGTACGACTTCCGGCCGCTTCTTTGCGGAGGTCTTGCGGGAGGCGGATCCTGAAATTTTTGATCGGGCGGCGTTGAGCGGACTCGCTGATCAACATCAGCGGGGTCGAGACAATGCACAGCGCATATTCGCGGTCACGATGTTCGAATTATGGCGGCGCACATTTCGAGCAACGTTACCCTGATATCGAGCATGAGGATTGCAACTTGCCAGGGCATATTCGGTACACGATTTTGTTCGCCGCTGTGAGCCGGTTGGCTCTGCGGCAAATGCGTGTGGTGGCTGATGTTGGGGTTGGCCGATCCTCGGCCATGGGGCGGACGAACGCCTTTGCTAAAGGGACTGCTTCCGGAGACCACGTGTGAGTTCACCACTCGAACGATCGCTAAACGGGTTGTACAAATTCAGGCGGATCGTCGCTCTGACTGCGTATGGGTTCATCTCCGCAGTCTCCTACGTCCTCGCGTATTTCCTTCGATTCGAGCTGTCGTTTCCGCCTGAGGCGGTCGACTACCTGTCCGGCTCGATTGCTGCGCTCGTCCTCACGCGCCTGGTCGTCGATAACCTCTTTGCTCTGAGCACCTCGCGCTGGCGCTTCGCCGGAACGCACGACGTTCTCCGGCTGGGTATGGCCGCGGTGTTCGGTTCAGCCGTCTTCTATTTGATGGCCAACGTGTTCCAGTGGGTCGGACCCGTACCGCACTCGGTAATCCTGATCGAGTGCGTGCTCACCATCCTCTTTACCGCCGGTCTCTGGATTGCCTACCGGACGGCCTTCGAGCAGTTGCGTCACTTGCGCGCTCACAATGGCTCGGCTCGCCGGGTACTGCTGATCGGCGCCGGCGAGGCCGGCAGTCTGCTGGCGCGTGAGATGGTCCGTCAGCCCACCGGTTTTCGCCCGGTCGGCTTCGTCGACGATGATCGCAGTAAGTGGGGCACGATGCTGCACGGCGTCACCGTGCTGGGTGGCACCGATAGCGTTGCGGCCATCGCCAAGGCCACCCGCGCCGATGAGATCATTATCGCCATGCCATCAGCCGAGCCCGCCGACCTGTGGCGGGTGGTGGATCAGTGCGAAGCGACCAAACTCCGCTTCAAGGTGCTGCCCGGCATCAGTGATGTGCTGCGTGGCGATGTCCGGCTGACTCAGCTGCGTGATCTCAGCATTGAAGACCTTCTCGGGCGTGAACCGATCAACTTGCAGCTGCCCGAGCTCACGCATGACCTGAACGAGCGCAGTGTGTTGATCACTGGCGCCGCCGGTTCGATCGGTTCCGAGCTGGCGCGTCAGGTTGCGCTGCACAACCCGGCACTCCTGCTCCTGTTCGATCAATCCGAGACCGGTCTCTTCTATCTCGATAATGAGCTGCGGGAAAAACATCCCGAGCTGCACGTGATCGCCATCATCGGTGACATTACGGATCCCATTGCGGTCGAGCGTGCGTTCCGCACGTACCGACCGGCGCGGGTCTATCATGCCGCCGCGTACAAGCACGTCGGCATGATGCAGGTCAACATCCGCGAAGCCTTGCGCAACAATGCACTGGGTACCTGGCGACTGGGCGATGCCGCCGGCCGCTACGGCGTCGACAAGTTCGTGCTGGTCAGCACAGATAAAGCGGTCCGGCCCACCAGCATCATGGGCGCAACCAAGCGCCTGGCCGAGGTCATCATTCTCGACCTGCAGCGCCGGTATTCGCGCACCGCATTTGCGGCCGTCCGCTTCGGCAACGTGTTGGGCAGCAGCGGCAGCGTGATCCCGATCTTCAAGGAGCAGATCGAGGCGGGCAAGCCGCTGACCGTGACCCACCCCGATGCGACGCGCTACTTCATGACCATACCGGAAGCCGTGCAGCTCATCCTGCACTCATCGCTTCTGCCCGAAGTGAACGGGCGCATTGCCATGCTTGAGATGGGGGATCCGGTTCGGATCGTGGATCTGGCGAGAAACCTGCTTCGCCTCTCAGGTGCACACAGGAACGGCAATCAGATCATGTTCACCGGGCTGCGTGGCGGTGAGAAGTTGCACGAGGAGCTGGTCGCACCGGATGAGACCACGACCCCTACTTCGGTGTCGAAAGTCCGCTTGATTGCACCATCCGATTTCGTGATTGGGACCCTCGGCGAAGTCCTGCTGGAGTGGGAGAGCCTTTTCGCGGCGAACCTGGATCAAGATGTGGTTGCGGCGTTGCTTGGCCTTTTTCCCGATCTACATATACAGTCTTGGGATCCAGGCGCGGAACACACGAGAACACCGTTGGATTTCGTCGCTGAGTCGAATCTTTCTTCGGCGGCAGCCCAATCACGAATGTAACGCGTCCAACGCCGTACTGAGATAAACACCTATTAACGTTCCACCCACAACCTGGCGCGAGCTCAAGGTCGGCGCTTAAACGCAAGGGAGTCGTGCGTGGCAAATTCCGAAGTCCGTATGGTGCGCAACTGGGGGGTTAAGGTTCATTGGGAGTTCAATTGAGGAATTCCAATGAATGAGTCCCAGCAGCAGCGCGACGACTCCGTCTCAATGCTAACGTTGGGAACTGTTTTCATTCGTGACCGGTGGCGGATTCTCCGCTGGACCTTGATTGGCGGCGTCCTCGCTTTTGTCTATGTCCTCGTACAGCCTCCGAAATATGTGGCGTCAGCGTCATTTACTCCACAGCAGTCGAGTGACGCCGGCCGTACGGGTCTGCTCGAGCTCGCTGGGCAATTCGGAGTGGCGTTACCCACGCAGAACCAGGCGTTGTCGCCAGACTACTATGCAATGCTTCTTAGATCCCGGTCGTTGCTGGTTGACATTGCCCGTGACTCGTTCAAGATCCAGCCAGGTCCCGATCCAGGGCAGGCGTTCGTCGATTTGTTTGGCATCGAGGAAGGATCCCCGAAGCGACGAGAAGAGGCCGCGCTTAAGCTGCTGCGGAGAATTGTAGTTTCGACGGTGTCGAAGCCGACCGGAGTCGTCAACCTCTCAGTTCAAACGAAGTGGCCATCGGTGTCGCTCGCTGTCGCCACTCAGCTCGTCAATGGCGTGGATGAGTTCAACCGTCGCACGAAGCAGGTCCAGGCCGCCGCCGAACGCAAGTTCATCGAGGACCGGCTGCAGATCGCCAGCCTCGAGCTCCGCCGTGTTGAGGACCGATTGCAGAGTTTCCTGTCAGGAAATCGCGGGTGCTGCGCATCGCCAGAATTGGCCTTTCAGCGCGACCGGCTTGAGCGAGAGGTTTCGAGTCACCAGCAGGTTTTCAACTCACTTACTCAAGCGTACGAGGACGCCAGGATTCGCGAAGTTCGCGACACCCCGTTGATCACGGTTATCGACTTTCCATCTGTGTCTGACGAGCCCGAGCCGCGTCAATTGCCTAAGCGAATATTGCTGGGGCTTCTCCTTGGCGCCTTCGTCGGCGTAGTGCTTGCCTTGATGTCCGGCATGATCTCTCAACGGGCTGACCCGCAACGCGACGTCGATGCCTTTGTTGCGGCTCTTGGTGAAGCCAAAGGCGATGTTCTGGCGCGCACTAGGTGGATCAGACATTTGGTGCGACGCTAACACAGCGTGATTAGTGCTTCATTGCGGGCTCTGTCCGATCGGGCAGCGACGAACAAACTATGACCCCTGGATGTCTGAATCCCACGACTTTTCAATCCGAGCGGGTCAGGTGGACGACTGCGGCCCGCCGCCCGGCCGATAACCAATCAGCTCTGAGAGATCGCCTTGTATAGTGACGGCGTGCTTCTGATCACCGGTGGCACAGGCACATTTGGGAATGCCGTGTTGAAGAGATTCCTGGCGACCGACATTCGGGAAATCAGGATATTGAGCCGCGACGAGAAGAAACAGGAAGACATGCGGATCTCATACGGCAGCCCGACTCTGAAGTTCTACATCGGCGATGTCCGTAATCGTGATAGCCTGGAAAGCGCGATGGTAGGAGTCGATTATGTTTTTCATGCTGCGGCTTTGAAGCAAGTTCCGTCGTGCGAATTCTACCCGATGGAGGCAATTCGTACGAATACGCTCGGCGCTGAGAATGTGATGAACGCCGCGGTTGCGGCCGGTGTGAAGTGGGTGATCGTGCTCAGTACCGACAAGGCGGTCTATCCAATCAATGCGATGGGGATGTCGAAGGCCTTGATGGAAAAACTGATGGTTGCAAAATCCCCAGTCGCGGCGCAAGCGGGCACCACCCTTTGCGGCACTCGCTATGGCAACGTCATGGCCTCGCGTGGGTCTGTGATCCCGTTGTTTGTTCAACAAATCAAGGAACGAAAACCGTTGACGGTGACGGATCCGGAGATGACCCGCTTCATGATGTCGATCGATGATGCCATTGATTTAGTGCTGTACGCATTCGAACGTGGCCAACCCGGTGACATCTTCGTTCAGAAGGCAAACTCTGCTACCATCGGTACAGTCGCCCTGGCACTGAAACAGATCTTCCGTTCCGATAGCCCGATACGCATCATTGGGACCCGCCATGGCGAGAAGTTATATGAGACACTTCTGACTCGTGAGGAAATGGCGCGGGCGAAGGAGCTAACGGGTTACTTCAGGATTCCGGCCGATAACCGGAATTTGGACTACTCGGTCTATTTCACGGAAGGTGAAAAGCAGATCTCGACCCAGGAAGACTATCACTCACACAATACTCGCCAGCTGACTGTTGAGGAATTAACAAAGGTCCTGGAATCTTTGCCCTATGTGCAGGAGGAATTGCGCGCGTGGCAGGGCTGATTAGTGTTGCGGTTACCGGCGCAGGTGGCTTCCTAGGCAAAAACTTGTGTGTTTCGCTTCAGCGCCGCGGTGATGTTCAGTTGCACGAGTTGCATTCGTCGAGCTTGGCCGAAGAAGTCGAAGTCGCATTGGATTCCGCGGATGTCATATTTCACCTCGCTGGCGTCAACCGGCCAAAAACAACCGAAGAGTTCCAGATCGGGAACGTCGAAACCACGCGTAGCATCGTCCAGCATATCGAGGCTAGTGGCAGGCGGCCCGTGGTCGTCTTCGCGTCCTCTACACAAGCCGAGTCGGACACGCCCTATGGTCTGAGCAAGGTCGCGGCGGAGAACGAGCTCCGCATGTTCGCGCGGCAGACCGGCTGCCGCGTTCACATTTTCCGGCTTCCAGGGATTTTCGGGAAATGGTGTCGTCCAAACTACAACTCGGTAGTCGCTACGTTTTGCCACAATGTTGCGCATTGCCTGCCAATTGTCGTTTCCGACACCGCGCGCGAACTCGAGCTGCTTTATGTCGACGATGTTATCCGTACGTTTAACGCGGTCGTCAGCGGTGAAGAGCCGCCCAACGTGAACGGGCTGTATAGTGTCTACCCCACCTACCGGCTGACTTTGGGGTGGCTCGCCAATATCATCACTTCATTTCGCGAAAGTCGGACTACGCTTCAACTGGCGGACTTTGGGGACGAATTGATTCGAAAGCTCTACGCCACCTACTTGTCCTACGTGCCGACTAACGAATTCGACTATGCACTCCAGCAACGGTCCGACGAGCGTGGTGTGTTGGCCGAGTTGCTCAAGTCCCAACATTTTGGGCAGGTATTCGTTTCACGAACCAGACCGGGGATCACGCGGGGTGACCATTACCACGATTCGAAAGCGGAGAAGTTTTGCGTTGTCGAAGGCGATGCTGTCATACGATTTCGCAACATTCTCAGCGATGAGGTGCTGGAATATCCCGTGAACGGCCGCGGCTTCCGCGTGGTTGACATTCCGCCGGGTTACACGCACTCGATCGAGAATGTCGGGGACGGTGAAATGATCGTGCTGTTCTGGGCGAGCGAGGTATTCGACCCTCAGGCGCCTGACACACATTCATTGAAAGTGCTTCAGTCATACTGATGCGCGTCGTCACGGTAGTGGGTACGCGACCCGAGCTCATTCGCCTTTCCCGCGTAATGGCTGTCCTGGATCGGGACATGAACCACATCATTGTTCATACCGGCCAGAACTACGATTACGAGCTGAACGAGATTTTTTTCGAGGATCTAGGAATTCGGTCGCCCGACCATTACCTGAACGCGGCTCGTGCCACGGCTGCGGAAACGATTGGACAGATCATCATTGCAACTGACCGGCTCTTGGCCGAACTGCAGCCTGACGCCGTCTTGATTCTTGGTGACACCAATAGCTGCTTGGCAGCGATCGCGGCGAAACGACGCAAAATCCCGGTGTTTCACATGGAGGCCGGAAATCGCTGCTTCGACCAGCGAGTGCCTGAGGAGATCAACCGGCGTATCGTCGATCACATCTCGGACATCAATTTGCCATATAGCGATCTCGCCCGAGAACACCTGTTGCGGGAAGGCTTGCCGCCGGATCGAGTGATAAAAACTGGCAGCCCCATGTATGAAGTCCTTCAGCACAACATGGCGAAGATCCAGGCGTCGGATGTCTTGAAACGACTGCACCTGGTGGAAAACGAGTATTTCGTCGTGAGTTGCCACCGCGAGGAGAATGTCGATTCGGAGCCGCAGCTGGCGAAATTGGTTGAGATACTCAACGGGCTGCCCCACGAATACGATTGTCGCGTAATCGTGTCCACTCATCCGCGTACGCGGATGCGCATGGAACGCGCGGGTTCGGTTCTTGACCAGCGCGTCGAGCTGCTCCGTCCGCTCGGATTTACTGACTACGTGAAGCTGCAACTTCATGCCCGAGCGGTGCTGTCGGACTCGGGCACAGTCACTGAAGAATCGTCAATCCTCAACCTGCCGGCCGTCAACCTCCGCGATGTGCACGAGCGGCCGGAAGGGATGGAAGAGGCAGCAGTGATGCTAACCGGACTCAACTGGAATCGGGTTCAGGAAGCGCTCGCGATTCTCCGAAGTCAGGGCAAAGGGGAGGTCCGAACGCTTCAGGAAGTACGCGACTATCAGGTTCCCAACGTATCGGAAAAGGTCCTGCGTATCATTCAAAGCTACGTGGACTACGTACAGCGAACCGTCTGGCATCGCGCATAACGATCAATACCCGGATCGTACCCTGCGTATCCTGATCCTGAGCCAGTGGTTTACCCCTGAGCCGACCTTCAAGGGACTCGGGTTCGCCCGCGCCCTGCAGGCTCGAGGGCATGAAGTCGAGGTGCTGACCGGCTTCCCTAACTATCCGGGCGGAAGCCTGTATCCCGGATATCGGATACGACCACACCAGACCGAGGAGCTGGGTGGGATCCGCATACACCGAGTCGCGCTCTATCCTAGCCACGATTCCAGCCGCGTCGGACGCGTTGCCAATTACGGCAGCTTCGCTCTCTCCGCCGCAACGATTGGCGCTGCCGTCGTGCGTTCCGCGGACGTAGCGTACGTCTACCATCCGCCTGCTACGATTGGACTGCCCGCGTTGGCTATTCGCGCGCTGCGCCGAATCCCCTTTGTCTATGACATTCAAGATTTGTGGCCAGATACGTTGGCTGCAACCGGAATGATATCCAACAAGGCGGTCCTCAAAGCCGTGGGACGCTGGTGTCGGCTGGTCTACCGGTTTGCCGCGAAGATTGTCGTGCTCTCACCGGGCTTCAAGCAGGCGCTACTCGCGCGCGGCGTGCCCGCCGAGAAGCTGGAGGTCGTCTACAACTGGTGCGATGAAGAGGGCATCCGGGCGGAACCTGCGGATCCCGAGCGAGCACGAGCCTTGGGAATGTTTGGACGCTTCAACATTGTGTTCGCCGGGACCATGGGCAGAGCGCAGGGCCTCGACACTGTCCTCAGCGCTGCTCAGATCCTCGAGAACGAGGTTCCGCACGCACAGTTCGTAATGATTGGTGGTGGCATCGAGGTTGAGCGGCTTCAAACCATGACCCGGCAGCTCAACCTCAAGAACGTTATTTTCCTACCACGCGTACCGATGAGCGAGATCGGATCCGTTCTTAGCCTCTCGGACGCTCTGCTCGTCCATCTCCGGGATGACCCGCTGTACGCGATCACAATCCCTTCCAAGACGCAGGCGTATCTCGCTGCCGGCCGACCGATTCTCATGGGCGTTCGCGGCAATGCGGCGGACATCGTTCGCGAAGCAAATGCCGGCGTGTGTTTCCCACCGGACGACCCAGCTGCATTGGCCGAGGCGGTTCGTTCGCTGGTCAATGCGACGGCGGATGAGCGTGAGCAACAGGGTCGCAACGGCAGGGAGTTCTACCGGAACAGATTGTGTATGGAAGTCGGGATCCAGCGGTTTGAACAACTCTTCACTGAAGCGGCGCTGGGACGCTCCACCTCATAACGAGAGCATGCATAACAATCGGACAATCGGATGCACGCTGAGGATGCTGGTGATTCCTCACGCGCAAAACCAAGGGTAATGCTATGCAACGTGTGAAAATATTTGGTGCCGGCTCGATCGGAAACCACCTGGCCCACGCATCGCGACGATTGGGTTGGGAGGTCGTTGTGTGTGATGTCGATCCGCGGGCATTAACGCGTATGCGAGATCAGATTTACCCGCAGCGTTACGGCGCCTGGGACGATGGCATCACGCTATGCCACAACAAGGACGCACCCCAGGGTGGGTTCGACCTGATTGCGATTGGTACACCGCCTGACTCCCATCTTCCGCTTGCGCTCACTGCGCTGCATGAGGAACCACGTGCCATTCTCATCGAGAAACCGCTGTGTCCACCCTCCCTCGAGCATGCACAGGAAGTCTACGATGCGGCATCCGAATCGCACACACATGTTTTCGTTGGCTACGATCATGTGGTCGGTGCCGCTTCTGCTGCCGTTGAAGAGCTTTTGCGCACCAACGTCGTCGGTGAGATCGTTACGCTCGACGTGGAGTTCAGGGAGCATTGGGGCGGTATCTTTGCGGCGCACTTTTGGCTGGGCGGTCCACAGGATAGCTACCTCGGCTCGTGGCGCGCCGGCGGCGGGGCCAGCGGGGAGCATTCGCACGCGTTGAATTTATGGCAGCACTTTGCGCATGTGCTGGGTGCTGGTCGGGTGCGGGAGGTTAGCGCACTCCTCCATTACGTCGAGGCAGGTGGCCATGAATACGATGACCAATGTTTTATCCAGCTGAGGACGGATAACGGATTTACCGGCCGTGTCGTTCAGGACGTTGTAACCAAGCCACACAGCAAACGCGCCCGACTTCAGGGCACAAACGGCGCCGTGGAGTGGGTCGTCGGTTACAACACGGCGGGAGATGCGGTCCTGATCCTGCGACCCGGGGTGCAAACCGAGATCTTGCAGATTCCGAAGAAAAGACCCGATGACTTCGTGCGTGAACTGGAACACATCCGCGACGCCGTAACAAGTGGGCACAATGAATCGCCAATCACGCTCGAACGAGGCCTCGAAACGATGCTGGTGGTTGCCGGCGTGCACCTCTCCGAGCAGATGGGGAGCGTAGTCACCATCGATTACTCGAAAGGGTTTCTGCCAACCGCGTTGATTACCAATGATCACGAGCCACTGCCGATGGGGAACATCAATGAACCCGGCGTTTGATTTCCGTAAGCTTTTCATTTTTGATCTGGCGAATAACCATCAAGGCCAACTCGACCATGGCCGCCACATCGTTCGCGCTGTGGGCGAAGTTGCTCGCGTCGCCGGCGTCAGGGCGGCGCTAAAATTTCAATTCCGCCAATTGGAAACTTTCATTCATCCCGCGCATCAGCGCGGCAGCACGGCCAAGCATATTCCCCGGTTCCTGGAAACCAAACTGAGCGAGGAGGACTACGCCGCTCTCGCGCAAGAGGTAGTTTCCAGTCAAATGGTGACCATGGCTACACCGTTTGACGAGGAGTCTGTCGGAATGCTCGAGCGCTTGAACATCGAGGTAGCCAAAATCGCGAGTTGCTCCGCCCGCGACTGGCCGCTGTTGGAACGAGTGGCAGACTCGAATCGGCCAGTCGTTGTTTCTACTGGCGGCCTTTCACTGTCCGATATCGACAACATCGTAAGTTTTTTTGACCATAAACGAGTGCACTTTGCGTTGATGCACTGCGTTTCGATCTATCCGATTCCCGATGAGCACATGCAGCTTCGTCAGATCGCGCTGTTGAGAAGACGATACCCCGGGAAGGTTATCGGCTTTTCCACGCACGAATTGCCGGGAGACACCCAGACCGTCATCGCTGCGGTCGCGTTGGGCGCGGAGCTTCTCGAGCGGCATGTTGGCATACCGACGGAAAGCATTCAGCTGAACAAGTACTCCTCCACCCCGGAAGAGCTGGCGGCCTGGATATCGGCTGCAGGTCGAGCGGAAAAACTGTGCGGAGTTGATGGTCAACGGCCACGCGCCGCGGGTGAAGAAGAGGATTCGATCCAATCGCTTCGACGGGGTGTCTATGCACGCCAGCCGTTAAAAGAGGGAACGGCACTCAGTACTGTTGACGTCTATTTCGCAATGCCGTGCGAAGATGGACAACTGAGTTCCGGAGAGTTCCGCTGTGGTGTTGTCCTGAGTGGTGACGCCGACGTCGACGATGCAATCAAAACCGCTTCGCTGGTCAGGACCCAGGACGTAGAAAAACAGAATCTCTTCGCTGCCATTCACACCATTAAGGCAATGTTGAATGAGGCTCATATCCCTCTGAGCACTGACTTTGAGGCTGAGTTCTCGCATCACTTTGGACTAGCTCAATTCGCCGAATGGGGCGCAACCATTATTACATGTGTCAACCGAAGTTACTGCAAGAAACTGGTAATTCAGACGCCGGGCCAAAAGCACCCGTCGCACTATCACAAACGGAAAGAAGAAACGTTTCAGGTACTCTATGGCGAGCTCGAGGTAGAAGTGGAGGGAAGGCGTCGAAAACTTCTTCCAGGGGATACCTTGCTCGTACAGCAAGGGGTGTGGCACGAGTTCTCGTCGCAAACCGGCGTCATTTTTGAGGAAATCTCAACCCAGCACTATAACGACGATTCTTTCTACGAGGACAAACGGCTCAACAGCATACCGCGGTCGGCGCGCAAGACGGTAGTGAATAATTGGGGTCGCTACCAGATATGATTGACTGCGTTGCCTTCGACTTTGATGGCGTTCTAGTCGAGTCGAATGCGGGTAAGCGGGATGCGTACTTTGAGGTTTTCTCGGATTTACCTGGTGCTTCGAGTGACGTAATCCGGACTGTCCTCGAAAAGAACAGTGGCGCTGACCGATTTGGAGTGATCAACGCCGTCTTGGATGCGGTTACTATACAATCCGGGCCGATCTGGTCCTCAAGAGCCGCGCTGACGGAACAATTGGCCAATCGGTACAATGACATATGTGAGCAACTGGCCGCGAATTGTCCGGAAGTACATGGCGCATCCGCCATGCTGACGGAATTGAGCGACATTGTACCGCTCTACATTGTGTCGCTTACACCGGAGAGCCCGCTGCGGCGGATTGTGGTATGCCGAGGCTGGGCGCGGCATTTCCATGGTGTACTGGGGCTGCCTACATCGAAGGCCGAGCACCTGCGGAATATTCTGGTGCAGCAAACAATCAGCCCTGACGAATTGCTATTTGTTGGCGACCACGATGGCGATCTGAAGGCGGCTAGAAGCGTTGGATGCCGTTTTATAGGACTGCAGAACGAGTTCAACGATTTCCAATCAGGAGATTTCCCTATCGTCTCGGCTGTGCCGGAAGTCCTCGAGCTAGTGCGATCCGTACGATGCTAGGGAACCTCCTTGCAAGGACTCATCAGTGATGGTGGACGGGAGAAGAGTATTAGCTGTCGTCCCTGCCCGAGGGGGCAGTAAAGGCGTTCCTCTGAAAAACATCCATGAACTTTGCGGAATCCCGCTCATAGCGCACGTCGCCAGCCTTCTGAAGGAGCTGCCCTGCGTGGATCGATCGGTGGTGTCGACGGATCACCCGCAAATACTCGGCACGGCGGTCAGTTGTGGATTGGACGGTCCCTTTTTAAGGCCTCCCGAGCTTTCGGGTGACCTGATTGGTGACTACGATGTGCTTCGTCACGCCCTCGCGGAATGCGAGAGAATTGATGGTTGTCAGTACGATATCGTGATCATGCTGCAGCCAACCTCACCGCTTCGTCGGAGTTTGCACGTTCGTCAAGCCCTCGAAATGCTTGTGAGCGGTGGTTGGGATGCAGTGTGGACCGTGTCGCCAACCGATTTGAAGTACCACCCTCTAAAGCAACTCGAGGTGCATGACGGGGCCATGGATTACTTCGATCCCCGCGGTGCCGGAATCATTGCGCGTCAGCAGCTCGTGCCGGTTTACCACCGTAACGGCGCAGCCTACGTGCTCACCCGCGATTGCATAATTGAGCAGAAAACAATCAAAGGCCGGAGGACCGGCGCTCTCGTTATCGAGAGCCCTATGATCAGCATTGATACACTTGACGACTTTGCCCGCGCAGAGAAGGCGATGGATGAAACTCGCTGAGTCATCTGGAACAGCGATTGGCGCCGGTCAGCCTGGACGATTGCAAAAACCGACCTTGGGTTTAGTCCTATCTAATGGCTGGTCCCTCAAGAATCTCTTGCACTCGGGGGTCATGGGTCGTCTAGAGCAGCATTTTGAGCTGCTCGCGTGGATTACGACGAGTCACACCGCGCTTGTGCGTACCTTGGCCAGCCAATGTGGAGTACATGATGCGCAGTGGGAATCGTGTGTGAACTTTGATGAGAACCGGCTGCAGAAGTTCAACCGACAAATCGAGCAAAGTCTGTTCCTCGGTCACGTAAACGCTACCACGGAGCACATTCGCCTTCGAAGTAGGCGTATTCAACGAGCAACGGCTGATCGTATCGTCGGGAAAGTGCTTGGATCCGTTGGTCGTTCCAAGGCAGGACCAAAAATATTGGAGGTTGCGTCAAGCATTAGACGCCGGCTCGGCTACCGCCCTTTCTACCGAGAGCGTTTCGAAACCGAGCCGCCAGATTTAATCGTGGTCGGAAACCCGGTTGATTACCGGGAGGATCCGATTGTTTACGAAGCGGCGCGCTTTGGCATTCCAGTGGCCGCCATGGTTGCCAGTTGGGATAATCTATCAAGCAAAGGAGTAATCCATCGGGGGTACGATCGGGTGTTGGTTTGGAACGACTCGATGCGGGATGAGGTTTTGGAATACTACCGAAATTACCGCCGCGACCAGGTCATCCCGGTCGGCATTCCGCGTTTTGACGTTTATCAACGGCCGCTGCCGGAACACTTCAGCAGACGCCCTTTTTTCGAGCGGCTCGGTCTCGACCCGTCCAAGCGATTGATGCTGTTCGCCAACACCGCAACTTCTTTGATTCCCGACCAGCCACAGATCATACGACACCTCTGTGAGGCGCTGCGTGAGGGCGCCTTATCCCGAGACACGCAGCTGTTGATTCGCCCTCATCCACGCGACCCTTACGAATTGTACGCACCCTTTGAGAGCTTTGACCGAGTCCGCGTGTGGCAGCCTGGACTTTCAGCCGATCCGTATAACTGGGCTCCCGAGGTTGACGATGATCTGATTCTCGCGGCCATGCTGAAGCACGCCGCCGTGAGTTTGAATCCATTTTCCACGATGACCCTGGACGCCGCAGCCTGTGATGTGCCGATTGTAAGTGTTGCTTATGATGGCGATCATCCAAAGCCATACTTCGATTCCGTTCTGAGCGCGTATGATTTTTCGCACATGGTACCCGTGATGCGCTTTGGTGCTACAACTCTTTGCAAGAGTCGCACTGAAATGATCGCGGCCGTGAATGCCTACCTCGACAATCCCTCTTTACATCGAGCCGAGCGTCAATCCCTTGCACGGGAGTATTGTCGAATCGGTTCGGTCACCGCCGCCGATCGGCTGCTGAAAGTGCTGCTTACCTGGGCTATTGATTCAGGGGTGCTGGCTGAGAGGGGTTGCGCTGGAGCGGTCTGAAACGCGTCTGGTTGAATTCCTGCGCGAGCCGTTCCTGATTGTGTGCGTGGCGTTCACCGTTGGCGCCCTGCTGGCCGGTTTCCTGCCCAACGTGTTTGGTTTCACGTTCAGGAGTTCCCTCCGGAATTGGCTCATAATGAGCGTCCTCACACTGCTGGTGATCATTCCGTTTCTTTACCGACGCCGCTCAGCCTCTACCGTGCTCATCTTGCTGATTCCATTTATCGCTCAGTTCTACCAAATCATCCTGGGGTGGGACGTAACACTGGGCGCGGCGAGCTTCCTTCGACTATTACCCTTCGCGATCATGGCGTTGACCCTGATGCTTGCAATCGACCGTGATCGTCCTGAAATCACTTACGGCGAGGCGGCTGGGTTTTGGATTTGGGAGCTCTCGTGCCTGTTGTCATATGTGGCAGCCTGGGGTGTCTCACGTCCGGTCGTCGCCCTGGTCGCGTTTGCCCTGCATGCTTTACTGGTGCCTTTGATCTATCTCTTTGTCAAAGGCCGTCTCACGCGAGATGGCGAAGGCGCACGCCAGATGATGGCGGCGTTGTTGGTCGGCTTCGTCATGCTCGCTTGGGGGTCCGTCATTGTATCGTTTGTCGCCCTCGGGTATCGCGGTTCGGATTCGTTGTTGGTCGCCCGCAATGCCAACGACGGAAATAATGTCTTGGCGTATTTGTTACTGGCTTGGCCGTTTGTAGTCCTCGCTGCTTTGACCTGGAACCGTAAGAGCATTCCATTTCTGGCTGCGACCTTCCTGGCATCGGTCGCGCTACTGTTTTCTCGAGGTGGTCTTGCCTTGGTTCCGCCTCTGATGATCGTAACCGGACTGATCATTGCTCGGCGGTTCTCCACGACCGTGGTGGCTCTCAGCGTGGGTCTGCTGGTCGTCGGATTGGCCTGGGTGCAGTTCGGTGCTGAATTCGCGTTGGTCGAGCTGTGGGCGCTCCGGTTCGACACCGATCTAGGTGCTTTGGGTGGAATCCCGGCAATCGTAACGGTTCTGCTCGGTCAGGTCTCAGGCCGGGCGGAGATCTGGTCAGAAGGTATTCGGCTTTTTATGAACGAGCCGATTTGGGGCAACGGGTTCGGGTCGTTCGAGGCTCTCGGACCTGGATTCTCTGAGGCGCATTCGCTCCTGTTTACGACACTCGCCGAAAGGGGATTGATCGGGTTCACAGTTGTCTACGGACTCCTTGGTGCATGGCTTCTGGGGCTGCTATTTGGGCTTCGAAGTGCGCAACCCGCTGTGCGACCGTATCTCCTGGTGGTTGTGGCAACGTTCGCGTGCTGGTTCGTGTTCGTCCACGCAGTTAGTTCAGCCGTAGTAGTGATCTCAGAGAAAGGATTCATGGTGAACATTCTCGGTGCGATGTTGCTGGTGATGCTGTTCTTCACCAAAGACTTCGCCCGACTCAGTATCCGCGCCTAATCCTGAATGGGGTTTTTCCATAACTTCCTCTCGCTGGCCAAATGGAATGCCCTCAACATCCTGGTCGTGTTCGCTCAACGGATCGTGCTGGCCCGGCTCCTGGGGCCGGCGGCACTCGGTGCGTTTGGCATTGCGCTCAATGCATCGACCATCCTGAGTCGCTGGCTATCGTTTGGCGTCGGTCCGTCCACCCAATACTTCGCAAGCAAGAGCGTTCTACGTGAGAGGAACGTACTCGGGACCAGCCTAGCTCTCACTCTGGTCGTCGCGGTGTTGGGTTCGAGTATCGCGTATGTAGCAAGCCCATTCCTGAAGTCGACGGTTTTTGCGCAGCAGCCCGACGGCTGGCAGATTTTTTGGCGATTCCTGCCCTACCTACCGGCGATGCAGTTTGCCATGGTAACCGCGGTGTTTGTGCTGGGAAGGAATCTGACGGCCCAATACGCCGTGATCCAATTCGTGCCGAATTTACTCTTTCTGATAGTGCTTCTTTATGCGGCGCTTTTTCACGGCGCTCTCCAGCACGCAATCGCGGGACAACAGGTGTTATGGGCAAGTGCGGCGGTGATCGGAATCGTATACGCGTATGCTCAAGAATCGCGCGCTCGCCCTGATCTGGCAGTCGGTAAAGACATGGTCCAATACGCCATGGCCAGTTGGCCAGTCGTTTTTCTGCGTTTCGGTACCGCCCGGATCAGTGTTGTGCTGGGAGCGCTCTACGTGGGGGCACACGATCTCGGGCAATATGTGGTCGCGGTAGGGCTGGCTGAAGCGCTTCTGATCGGCCAGGGCGCTCTTTCTCAGCTTCTCCTCAACCGGGTTAGCGATGCCGGATCTAAAGCTGATGATTTGTTCTTACGCCTGATGCGGCTCTTGACCGGAGGCCTGTTGGTCGCGTGGCTGGTAACTGCGCTGGTCGGTAAACCGTTCTTCCTTCTTGCCTACGGGCCGGCATTCGCTCCCGCGTGGAGCCTCTTCACGTTGCTAATGGGCATGAGTATCACGCGAGGCTTGTTTCAAATCCAGCTCAGCTATCTCGCCGGCCGCGGCCGGCCGGCTCTCGGCAGCCTCGCGCAATCGACGGAGTTTATTGTGCTCTTGGTGTTGATCCCACCAATCGCAGCGACGCTCGGTGTGACCGGCTTGGCGATCGTCACCATTATCGCGAGTATGGCCGGTCTCATCGTGGCGACGATCATCGTTCAACGCCAAACCGGAGTTCGCCTCGCGGATATGTTTCTGCCGCGATCCGAAGACGTTCTCATGCTTCGTGATCGATTTCGAAAATCGGTGAAATAGTTGTGACAACAGAGTTAATAGAACGACCGCGCTCATGCAGGCTGTGTTCTGCCCAGGACCTGGACGTCGCTTACGAGGGTCGGATACGCGCGGGAAAACCTGGCAACCTGACCGAAGGGCAACATACCGTTTGGCGCTGCGCCTCCTGTGGCGTAGGGTTTCTTGGCGCGGCTATCGAAGTCGACTATGAATCTGGCGAATACCGAACCCTGGTCGATGGCAGCGTCTCGGTCGAACAGTTCTACGCCCTGCACGATCCAGAACAACAGCAGAAGCTGGAAGCGATAGGGCTAGAAATCATGAGAAACGCCGTAGTCATGGATGTCGGCTGTGGTGCAGGATCGTTCCTGGATCTGGTAAAAGGCTTTAGCCAGTCAACCATTGGCATCGAACCGACGGAAGCCTATCACTCGACATTGACTGCCAAAGGGCATTTGGCATTCCCGTATTGCACGGATGTGACGGACGCGTGGCGTGGCCAGGTTGATCTGGCGACCTGTTTCAGCGTAATAGAGCACGTCGATGACCCGGTCGACCTGGTAGAGTCGATTCGAAGGCAACTTGGAAGCAATGGTGAACTCATCCTGAGCACGCCGAATCATCGCGATTGGCTGCTTGAGCTGCTACCGCAGGAATACGCGGCATTCTTCTACCGGACGGTGCATAAGTGGTATTTCGATGAACGAAGCATCCGGCACCTGGCCCGGGCCGCTGGCTTTCGGAAGTGCGAGGTGTCGTATCACCAGCGATTCGATTGGTCGAACTTTGCACTTTGGCTGCGCGATAAGAAACCGACCGGTAATGGCAAACTACAAGTGGCGCGCGCGGTAGATCTCGCGTTTCGCAATTGGCTGGAAGAGGAGGGCCGGGCCGACTACATCTACGCGCGTCTGCAAGCCTGAGGTTGTGTGCCCGCACATATCGGAGGGAGCCGGTACCGCGCCGCCGTCACGGCGTTGACAGCTGAAAACACATACAACTAATCGTAGGAATTCCATGAATGTGGATGGGAGTCGGGTGCTGGTGACTGGTGGGGGTGGCTTCATTGGCAGCCATTTGGTTGAAGAATTGGTCGCCCGAGGTTGTTCGGTGCGTGCATTCGTTCATTACAATTCGCGATCGGACTGGGGCAATCTCGAGCATGTACCCAGGAAAGTACTGCAATCGGTGGAAATCGTACCTGGCGACATCGTCGATCCGTTCAGTGTTCGATCGGCGGTTGATGGTTGCGAGGTAGTCTTTCATCTCGCCGCGTTGATAGGAATCCCTTATTCCTATGTTGCGCCTCACAGCTACGTGCAAACGAATGTGGTCGGTACGACGAACGTTATGGAAGCATGCCGGCAGTGTGGTGTTTCACGTGTCGTTCACACATCGACGTCGGAAACCTATGGTACCGCGCGGTACGTACCGATCGACGAAGGTCATCCATTACAGGGCCAGTCGCCGTATTCAGCGAGCAAGATTGCGGCGGACAAGATGGCGGAAAGCTACCATCGCGCCTTCGCCCTGCCGGTTATAACCGTTCGGCCTTTCAACACCTTCGGTCCGCGCCAATCGGCGCGGGCGGTAATCCCGACGATCATTTCGCAGCTCCTGACCGAAGCGCCCACGCTCTCGCTCGGCTCACTAACGCCGGTCCGAGATTTTACCTACGTGAAGGATACCGTCGCGGCGTTTGTTTCGGTTGCAAACTCGGACGCCGCGATCGGTGAAGTACTGAATGTCGGCAATGGCAAGGGAATTACAATTGGGCAGCTCGTCGAGTTGATTAGTGGCCTGTTAGGTCGTCCGGAGGTGGACATCGTCTGCGAGAGCTATCGTGTGCGTCCTGATTTGAGCGAAGTCATGCAGCTCATTGCCAGCAACGAGCACGTAAAACGACTCACGGGCTGGGAACCCAAATGGAACCTTACAGATGGCCTTGCCGAGACAATTGCGTTCATCCGGGACCATCCCCAACTCTTCAAACCGAGCAGGTACACGGTATGATCCGGGAACGCTGAATGCAGGCCGTGATTCTCGCGGGTGGAAAAGGAACCCGACTCAAACCATATACCACCGTCTTTCCGAAGCCCCTCGTTCCCGTTGGCGATTACCCGATCATCGAAGTTGTCATACGGCAGCTCGTCAAGAGTGGTTTTGACCGAATCACTATCTCGACCGGTTATCTGGCTGAACTGATTCGAGCCTACTGCGGAAATGGCGACCGGTGGGGGACATCGATCGAGTATGTTCGAGAGCAAACCCCACTCAACACGGCCGGTGCACTGAGGTTGCTCGAGAACTGTGAAGACGATCTCCTGGTTATGAATGGTGATGTCCTGACCTCCCTGGATTATGCCGGCTTCCTATCCACTCATATCCGATGTGGAGCAGCCGCAACGGTGGCGACCTACCCTCGAAAGGCACAGCAGGATTTTGGAATTGTGCAGATGGACGAGCACGGGTTTTTGGCGGGTTGGGCCGAGAAACCGACCTATTCATATCTCGTCAGCATGGGCGTGTATGCTATTTCCAAACCCGCCATTGACTTGATCGAAGAGGGTGAACCACTCTCGATGCCGGATTTGCTCATGCGTTTGAAGAATTCCGGTAGAGCCGTACGCTGCCACCGAGAGGAATGTTACTGGTTAGACATCGGCCGCAACGATGACTACGCGCAAGCCGTCGAGGACTTCGAAAACCACAAAGAGTGGTTTTTGTAGGCAATGCTCGATTCAGCCAAAATTGTGGTCACTGGCAGCAACGGGTTCCTCGGGAGACATCTTCGAAGAACGATCGTGGCTGCGTTCCCCGGCGCGCACGTGATCGGCTGGGCTCGTGATGTAGATCCATCAGACCCGAGTTCCCGGGCCGTGAATCCCAGTGCTGAAAACTCCGTTGCATCGGCGCTCGAGGAGTTTCAGCCGGACATCATCTTTCATTGTGCTGGCACCGTCTCCTCCCCACGTTGGGAAACCCTCTACGCCGGCAATGTGAGCACGACTACCGGACTTTTGGATGGCATGGTATGCAGTCAGTCGAAAGCGAAAGTCGTCGTTCCCGGCTCTGCCGCCGAGATCGGCGATGTGCATTCTGCCGACCTGCCCATCTCGGAAGAGCAGCTCTGCCGTCCGTCATCTCCATACGGCGTTTCCAAGGTGTGGCAGTCGACCGCAATCCGATTCTTCACGGCACGAGGATTACCGATTGTAACCGGGCGACTCTTCAATCTCATTGGCCAAGGAATATCAGAACACCTTTCCGTTGGTACCTTTCGCAAGCAGATCGTTGCAATCCATGAGAGAAAAGCAGGTGGTCCGATCCGGGTGGGCAACCTGTCGGCGGAGCGCGACTTTCTTGATGTCGAGGACGCATGCGCGGGCCTCATCTCACTTGCAACGCATGGTCGTGCAGGTGAGACGTACAATATTTGCTCAGGCGTTCCAGTCTCGATGCACGAGATCTTGCAACGCATGATAAAGTCGAAGGGGATTGATGTTGAAATCGAAGTCGATCCAGCGCGTTTCAGACCAAACGACCAGCCTAGAATTTACGGGTCGAATTCAAAGATCAGGCAGGAGACTGGCTGGACACCGGCCATCTCGTTGACAGATTCGATTGCCGGCTTCCTGAAATGATCCCGGCTCCTGTGCAGGCTCCGCAAGTGGCCGTGCGGCCGCGGATCCTTTTCATAGGATC
>JBBDWZ010000180.1:0-24571 GCA_040902615.1 Gemmatimonadota bacterium
AGGATGAATGCCGAAACCAGTTTTTTCTCGCCATCAGAATTCTGGCTGATTCCAACATGTTTGTGCCCCGAAGACGCGATGCATGTTGGATCATGTTCCCGTACGAGCGATGGAAAGTTTTATCAGCTCGCGCTCGAGCTGCGAGAAGTGGCAAATGAGCTGAGCGCGCGGTGCCGGTTCGATATGCATCGAACGACCTCAACCAGTTGAGACGCTGCTCATCATCTGTTCCATTCAACATCGGAGAGGGTGCGCTCCGCAGGCACAAGCGTGAAAAACTCCAGTTCTACAACATCGCGCTTGGCTCGGTCGGCGAATGCAATGCCGTATTTACGGTTCTTGCGAGTACGCACCCAAACAAGAAGCTGGTGCAGCACGGGCGTGAACTGTGCCAGCACATTGCTGCTCTGCTGACCAACCTGATCGCCAGCGTGGAAGAGAGGTACAAGTAGCGAAGTAGGTCGGTCCCCAAAATCCCCATTCCTTATTCCCCATTCCCATCTGCCTCGCCGTCACGCTTTGGCGTCACGCAGGCTGGGCCTGGTCAATCCTGCAGCACCAAAGCCGGATTGGTATTCGCCGCACGGCGCGCGGGTACGTAGGATGCGCCCAGACTCACCAGCAGCATCAGGGCCGGCACGGTTGTAAACGTGACCGCGTCCAGCGGCGTGATGCCGAAGATCACGCTTGCCATGTATCGGCTGGTCAGCATGGCCAGCAGGGAGCCCGCGGCCACACCGGGCAGTGCCCAGCGCGCACCGACTGCGGTCATGAGCACCAGCACATCATGCGGGGCTGCGCCCAGGGACATGCGAATGCCGATTTCGCGCTTGCGCTGGCGCACGGTGTAGGCGACCAGCCCGTAAATGCCGACCAGCCCCAGTGCCAGTCCGACGCCGGCAAACATACCCAGCAGGTTCAGGATGGCTCTGCGCTTCAGCATCGACAGTCGCAACACATCATCGATGGCGTAGACATTTGAGATCGGGACATTGCGATTTACTCGCCAGATGGCTTCACGTGCGGCAGTCGCCAGCAGGCGCGGGTCGTGGTTGGTCCGCAACACGATCGTGGTCGCGTAGATAATGTTCTGCATTAGAGGCGCGTAGAACTCGGGCGCGGGCTCGACCGACAGACTGTCGTGGCGCACGTTGCCCACGATGCCGATGATGGTGGCCCACTCACCATCCGTGGCATTGCCGCCTCGGATACGAAGTCCGATCGGATCGCGGCCCGGCAGAATTCGACGGGCAAACGCATCGTTCACTACGATCACCCGCGGTGCACCTTCACGATCCGCCTCTGTAAAGGCCCTTCCACTCAGCAATGGAATGCCGATCGCCTCGAAGTACTCGCCATCCACAGATTGCCAGGATGCTCGCGGCGGCGCGACACCGGCAGGCAGCTGCCGGCCTTCCACTTCGATCGCTGCGTTCCACCTGCGTCCGCCCATTGGCAGGTGCAGCACGGTGCCGGCTGCATCCACGCCCGGTAAGGCCGCCAGTGTGGGCAGTAACGTTCGCCAGAATGCGCGCACGTCGGCTTCCCCCGTTGCGAATGAAGGCTGGACCCGCATGGTCAACACGCGCTCCGTGCGAAAGCCGGGATCGACGCTCTGCAGTTTCGCCATGGTCCGCAGCATCAATGTGGCGCCGCAGATCAGGACCACGGTGAGCGCTACCTGGGACATGATCAGAATACCGCGCGTGCGGCTGCTGGCACTGGTCGTGGTACGCCCCGCTCTGAGCTGCCCGGCCAGTTGCCGCGCCGATGTCACCAGCGCCGGCGCAATGCTGACCAGCGCCACGGTCAGTATGATCAATCCTGCTGAAACCGCAATTGCGGTCCAGCCGATGCCCAGCTCCTGCACGCGGGGTGTATCCGCGGGCAGCATTCGACGCAACCAGGCGACGCCGCCGAAGCCGAGAGCAATGCCCAGCGCGCCACCAATTCCGCACAGCAGTGCCGCCTCGATCGTGAGCTGACGCACGATTGCTCCGCGCCCGGCACCGAGAGATGCGCGCACGGCGAATTCGGTGCGCCGCTCGGTTGTACGGACCAGCAGCAGATTGGCGAGGTTGGCAATGCCGATGGCGAGGATGAAAACGGCGGCGGCGAGCAGCAGCAGGACGGTCTGGCGCATTGGTCCCGTGGTTTGCTCCTTCAGGCCGATAGCGCGCGCATCCGCAGCATAAGTTGCGGGCTGTCCATGCGCCGCGCCCATGCGCTGCGCGACGACCCGAAACTCGCGATCGACCTGCTCGCCGGTCGTGCCCGGCAAGAGACGCGCGAACGCCATGGCAACGGATCCGGCATAGAAACTCGAAGTGGGATCCATCGTCAGCGGATACCACAAGTCAGCCTCGCTGTCGACGACGCTGAACCCGCGCGGCATCACGGCCGTGACCTGATACGAGTCGCCATTCAGTGTGATGGACTTGCCGACTACGGCGGGATCAGAGGCGAATTGCGAGCGCCAGAGCGGATGACTGAGCACGACCACCGGTTCGGCGCCGACGCGTTCCGCGGCCAAGCCAAAGGTTCGCCCCATCAGCGGACGCGCGCCGAGCAGCTCGAACAGATTGCCGGACACCCGTTCGGCGCTCACTTCGACCGGTGTCTCGACGCCGGTCAGTCCCATCAGCCAGCCGGGGCTGACCGACGCCACACCATCCACGGAGCGCAAATCCCGCCGCAGGAACTCGATTTCGCGGTTGGAAACGAAATGGTCCGGCCATAGCGCCATCATCCGGTCGGCCTCGGGAAACGGCAGCGGCTTCAGCAGCAGACTGTGTGCAGTACTGAAAACCGCCGTGTTAGCGCCGATCGTGAGCGCGAGCGTAGCCATCGCTGCCATAGTGAGGCCGGGCCGCCGGCGGAGCGCGCGCGCGGCCAGACGCAGTTCACGAAGGATGTCGAACATGGGTGGCTCCGGGAGCGGGATACTGGTTGGACAGGCCGAGCCACACCTGGGTTGCAGACCTGCCGCGGGTGCCGGGACCCGTTATTATGCAAACGCTTCCCAACGTGTCAAAAACACCAACATCTCACTCGCCGGCAGGTACCTATGCGCGTTGCCGCTCGGACGTTCTTCCTTTCCGTTGCCTATCTGGCAGCCGGCTGGACCGCAGTCACCGCCCAGGTCACCGCGATCCGCGCGGGGCGCCTGGTCGATCCCGATGCGGCGGCGGTACTTACCAATCAGGTGATCCTGGTTCAGAACGGCCGTTTCACCGCCATCGGACCCAATGTCCAGGTTCCGACCGGCGCGCAGGCTATCGATCTGTCCCAGTTGACCATCGTCCCGGGCCTGGTCGACGCGCACAACCATCTCGCTCTGACTTACAAGGAAGAGCCGGAGAGCAATGTCTATTACCTGACCTACGTGCTGGATTCATCGCCGCTGCGAGCGATCCAGGCCGCATCGAACGGCATTCAGATGCTGTCGGCCGGCTTCACCATCATTCGTGACATGGGCAACAACGGCAACTATGCGGATACTGCGCTGCGGCAGGCCATCGAGCAGGGCTGGATACCAGGACCGACCATCATCAATTCCGGCATCATCATTGGCGGCATGGGTGGACAGTTCAATCCGACACCGGAGATGGCGATCGATCACAAGATCGTGTATCCGGAGTACCTGGATGCGGACACCAACGACGAGATCGTGAAGGCGGTGCGCCAGAACCTGCTGTTCGGCGCGAAGGTCATCAAGATCTGCGTCGACTGCAAGCCGTGGGGCTACACGGTCGATGAGATCCGGCTGTTCATCCGCGAGGCGGCCAAGGCGGGCATGAAGGTGGAAGGCCACGTGCAGACCGTGGACGGCGCGCGCCGTGCCATCGAAGCGGGCATCTGGTCGATCGCGCATGACAGCGGCATGAACGATGAAATGCACAAGGCGATGGCCGCCAAGGGCGTCTTCCGCGCGGGCACCGAAACACCCATCACATTGACTGGCCATACCAGCCAGCAGCGCTACACACGCACGGTCGAGATGCTGAAGAACGCGCATCAGAACAAGGTGCCGCTCACCTTCTCGACCGATGCCGATTACTACGTGCCCGGCAAGACCCGTGGTGAAGTTGCGATCGAATTCATCTCGACCTGGAAAGCCGCGGGCATTCCCAACGCCGATATCCTGCGCGCCATGACCAGCACCGGCTACAAGGTGAGCGAGACCGAGCGCACGCGCGGCCCGATCAAAGTCGGCATGATCGCCGACCTGATCGCAGTCCCCGGCAACCCGCTCGAGAGCATCGACGCTCTGCGCGATGTGCAGTTCGTGATGAAAGACGGACTGGTCTTCAAGCAGAACGGCGTCATGACCCCCGGCGCCTTCTTCAACGGCGGACCGGTCAAAGGCTGGCGCATCCGGTAACAGGTCTGGCGAAAGCACGTTTCACGCGGAGACGCGGAGTTAGCGGAGACCGCTAACAGAAAAGAGAAGCCGGCATTACGAGCGGGCCAGTCGAACGCAGGGAAAGAACTGCGGTCTCTGCTCCCTCTGCGCCTCTGCGGGAAACGTGTCGTTACCGGTCCAACGAGTATGCCTTCGACAGCAACTTGCCGACTTCCGCATCGACATCGGCAACGCTGGTCAGACCGACTGCATGAGTGATGCGGTCGCCTTTGGCGAGGCCGCCGGTCTTGCGCAGCCGGTCGGTTGGCTTGGCATCCCCCAGCGCGAGTCCGAAGTCGATGCGCGTGCGCGTGCTCGGCTTGATCTGGGCGATGACGTGTTTGCGATAGATGGGCACGATCGTTTTCGCAGGTGAAACGCGAATGTCCGTGCCGAGCTTGAACGCCAGGTCGAGCAGTGCGTCGTATATCGGGATGAGATCGGCCTTCGGTCCGGCGAACATCGCGTCCACGTACTTCGACGCGGCGGCGAGATAGGCTTCGGTGTCGCTGGATTCCAGGCCCCGGCCGAACGAACGTTCCATGATCCAGCCAGCGTAATTGGTGCCCAGTCCATGCTCCACCTTCAACCAGGCAACTCGCTCCTTCTCATCCTTGGGTCCTGACTGGTTGGCCAGCGCAATCCAAGCTTCGAGGTTTCTGCCTGTCTTCTCCTCGAGCTTGGCGATAATGCCCTGCGCCATTTCGACACCTGGATGCACACTGTACTTCCAGTTCCTGGCTGGCATGTGAAACCTGCGTTAGCCGCCCAAGGTGATGGTTACAGTAGTTCCTACGGTTGCGCGTTGCGTTCGGAGACCCAGTGTCGGGTGCCAGGCTTCGATCTCGTAGTCACCGCGCGGAAGGCCATCGATGGAGAAGCGGCCATCGGCATCGGTCACGGCGAAGAACGGATCGTCGAACACGCCGATGCTCGCCTGCATCCACTCGTGAATGTCGCACTTGACGCCGACAGCGAGCTCCGCCGCCTTGAACGTGCGCGTCGCCTTCAAGCCGGCCATCGGCTGACCCAGGTTGAACGGTGCGCTCTTCTTGGGCGACGCGTGCACGTTGTGCAGCACGGGATCGCTGTTCTGGATCACGAGCGGCTGGCCAACCCGCAGCGCGAGGACGGACGGCACATACATGCAGCCTTTTTGATCCAGCACGACCGGAGCCGCCGGCGCGGCCGGTGTCGCGGCGCGCACGGCCTTCACGTGAACGATGACATCGGCGAGGCCGTTCTGTGCGCTGACTCGCACGCGTTGCCGCGTCACCGCATTGCCGTGCGCATCGCGACAGTGCGGCTCGCTGGCCATGTCGATGGTCTCAGCCGGGGGTGCAATGCCATTGAACACGACCCGCCCGGTCACGGAGTTCTCCTGGGGCACCACGGCCGCCAATGCGACGGCCAGCGCCACTGCGGTTGTCGTTACCATCCGGCGAACAATCCTCCATCGAACCAGTCCCACAGGACATAGAAGAGCACAGTCGTCGGCCGACCGCTTCCATTCACGGGCAAACGGACGCCGATGTTGCCGAGCACGTGTTGTCTGGTATTCAATGAGATCTGGATCTGCGGTACAATGTCGAGCTCGAGACTGGCACCGCTCTCGAGCCCCCTGCCGCCCAACAGCTCGAGCATGGGTGTCCAGGTGCGGCCCCAGGTCCCGGATGTCCAGGTCTTGCCAAACCCGATTCCGAAACCGGCCTCGCGTTCTGCTTTCGTTTTGTCGGCAGGCAGTTCCGCCTCGGCGAGGAGGTGCAGGAATACATCGCCGGTGAATGCCTTGCCGAACATGAGCAGCGGCTCGAACACCCAGGTGCCACTGCCCAGACCGCTGCTGGTGCGGCCAGTCGGCGTTTGGACTTCGACACCGGCGCTGAAGATGGTACCGCGCTGCAGACTGTGATGCAGAACCTGCTTCAGGCCTACCGTGACATCGCCCAGGCCAGCCTGCCATGAATCGTCGAGCGGAGACTGCTGTGTTCCGAACGGCAGCTTCAGCTCGATCTGTGAAGTTGGACCAAATCGTTTTTCGTATACGATCTCGTTGACGATGCGTCCGGGCTGGTCGGCTGCGATCGACAGCGTCGTGACCGCTTCGTCTTCCGGATACGCCTTTTCGATGAAGAACGTGCGCGGCAGGTTGAGCTCACCGCGTGGCCAGCGTCGGTCCATGCACATCGTGCGGACATGATCGAGGATCGCCTGCAGCTCGGCTTCTTTCAGCGCTTCACCGAATGCGGGCATGCTGGCATCGAATGCGCGCACCGGACCGCCCTGGTGCATTACGGCGAGCCAGTCCGCATCCGGCTCGCGCGACGCGAAACTGCAGTCGGTGAGATCGGGCGTGGGTACGCTCAGTTTGCGCTCGGGCGGCGGCCCCCTGCCGTCAGGGCCATGACACGCTGCGCAAGCCGCGCGATACAATACCGCTCCATCTGGCGCACTGCTCTGTGCATTGGTCGAGGCAACGCACAGCAGCATCAGGACCAGAGCGAAGTTGCACTTCACTTGCCGGCCTGCAATTGGGCCGCGCGATCGCGAATGAGTTGATGGTCGGGGAACGCCTGCTGCAGTTGAGCCATTACCGCGCGCGCGGAATCCAGCTGAGCAGCCGCTGCAAACGCATCGACCTTGAGCAAGCCGACCCGACGGACCAGAGCCTCATTGTCGCCGGCCGCAAACCCGCGCAGCGCCGCCACCGCTGCATTCGGATCCTTGCGATCCAGCAGCAGTGACTCGATCGCCAGCACGCGGATCTCCGGATCGTTCGGGCGCCGTCGTTCCAGCTCGGCGATCAGCCGCGCGGCATCTTCGCCTTTACCCGCTGCACGGTCTTTAATCGCGTTGTTGTACAGTCCTGCAATCAGCAGATTCTCGACGTCTTCCGGATCGCCCGAGCGCGTGCCGACGCCACCCGCATACTCGTAGACGATCTCACCACCGTGCTCTCCCGTCTCGTACAGGAAGAAGAGGCCGATCAGCCCGAGCCCCCCGCTGACGATCGCCGCGCCTTTGGTTACCTGCTGCCGTTTTTCCCCCTGCGTGCCGAGAAGCAGAACGATGATCTCGAG
The DNA here is from genome assembly GCA_040902615.1 of Gemmatimonadota bacterium. GTDB lineage: Bacteria > Gemmatimonadota > Gemmatimonadetes > Longimicrobiales > RSA9 > JBBDWZ01. Next base: position 7,486 of record JBBDWZ010000180.1, read on the forward strand.
CGTCGCGATCGCCAGGAACAGATTGCGGGTGCGCTGACCCCACTCCTCATGGTTCTCCACAGCATCGCGCGCGCCCGGAATCCGCTCGGCCGGCCCATGCGCATCGTCACCGGATTTCACTGCAACCACCGCGGCCAGCGTGCCGGCCACGATCAGCGTGGTCGCCGCGGGGCTGGTAAACCGGAAACGCCCGGTCAGCGAGATCAGCCGGAAAATCACGCCGGCGACCAGCAGCGCGATCACGAAATGCACGATTTGCGGGTGGAAAACGCCAATGTCAGGCATGACGGCTACCGATCCGGGCTGGAGTCAGGAATAATTATTAGTTGCTTTAAGCCTCCCGCGCGAGGGTAGCCCCAGAATCACGGCCGCCGCATCCTCATGCCATGAAAACCAAGATCTGGCGGGCAGCTAACCTGCTCATGCTCCTGCTGTTCCTGTTTTCGGTGGTCGTTCAGTACAACGACCCCGATCCACTGCTCTGGGTGGCGATTTACGCGCTGGCCGCACTGGCCTGTCTGCAGGAGCTGGTCTGGCGGGACCAGCCATTGATTCTGCCGGCGGTCGTGGGTGCGATTACGCTGATCTGGGCGATCAGCCTGTTGCCAGGGGTGGTAGGCAAGGTCCGGATCGCCGACTTGTTTGCCGAGTTCGAGATGAAGGGTGACCTGGCGATCGAGGTCGCCCGTGAGGCGGGCGGGCTGCTCATCGTGGCGGTCTGGATGCAGGCGATCGTGATCAAACGTATGCTCGATCGTCGACACTCGAGCCCTTCATCACGCGCGGATATAACGAGAGACGTACGTGGGTGATGTTCAGCCATGGCTTCGGATGGGCCACCGAACTGTCGCGATCGCCGCTTTCACAATTGCGATAATGGCGCAAGGCACCGCGGCACAGGAGGTGAGATTTAGTGCGCTGCAGGCCTCGCCCGATCACCCGCTCCTGGGTAAGCCAGGCGGCTTCGGTGTTGAGATTGGCATCCAACCGATCAGACGTCTTGGAGTTCGTATTGGCTACGATCAATATGGCGACGACTTCAGCAGCATTGGATCGACCTGTGTAGGCTTGGTGTTTCCTGGTGAGAATTGTTCTGCCGAGATATCCGGAGGCCAGCTGGGCATTGAGACCGTGGTTCTGCCACTTCGGCGATGGCCGCGACGCGTGCATCTCGCATTGCACGCCGCATTCCTGAATCGATACGAAAACCTTGTCATTGTTGCCTTGCTGCGGAAATAGCCGTGCACCGAGAGCGCCGAGGCCCGCAGACCAGCGCGTTGACAGCAGTGCGCAGGAGAACTGCGGACACGCCACTGCTGCCCGTCCTGAAACTGACGCTACATCGGATGACGGAGCAGGGTAGCGTTGTCGTCCGTCGCTCTCTACAATTGTAGTCACTCATTTCCCCGCCCCCCGGTGCGCATTCTGTGGATCGTACTAAACCCATAAAACTCGCAACCGTGGCTCTGGCCATCATGGCCGGACTCGCTTCACAGGGCGGTTGCGGCCGTGAAGACGACGCCGATCCAGCGGTGGACACGCCCGCGGCCGAAGCCGACGACCAGTACAAACCGGAAGTCGACGAGGGACTTGGAGCGTCGGTCGCAATCCTGGTCGACAATTCCGGCTCGATGGAGGACCGGGCAAAGGGCGACGCGAAGCGGAAGTTCGTAGTGGCGCGCGAGGCGCTGGCCACCGTGCTGGCGGCTACCGATTCGTTCGTCGCGGCGCAGCCGGACTTTCCGATCAACGTTGGGCTATACACCTTCTCCAGCCGGGTGCAGACCCGGGTACCCGTGCAGCGGTACAATCGGGAAACCTTGCGCTCGGCGATTGAATCGCTGCCCGAGCCTGACGGCGGCACTGCGATTGGTGACGCAATGGCAGCTGCGCGTGCCGACCTGTATCGTGCCGGCACCTTCCGGAAATACATCCTGGTGGTTACCGATGGCGAGAACACGAACGGGCGTTCGCCTGAATCTGTAGCACGCGAGATTGCGCGGCGCAGTGAAGGTGCGGTACGCATGTATTTCATTGCCTTCGACATTGATGCCGGTCACTTCGACTTCCTGCGAGAGGTTCGCGGTGAGGTCATGGGCGCCGGCAATGGTCTGGCCCTGAAGGCGAGCCTGGACACAATCTACCGTGGGAAGATTCTGGCTGAGGCGCTGGACGCCGGCGAAACCTTGCCGGATTCAACGCGTCGCGTGATCCCCGACACGACCCGTTCGCCTGCATCCTCGAAGGAGCGGTTGCAATGATCTTTGGCAAATTCTTTCGCGCGTTTCGCGCGCAGCTCAACAAAGTCGCCAACCTGTTTTTCGAGGCCGACCCGATTGCGGTCATGCAGCTGGAAGTCGATCAGGCGACCGAGGGACTGAAAGAGGGCCGTAAGGGTCTGGAACTGTATCGCGGACTGGTCGAGACCGTGAATCGTCAGGTTGCGAGCGGGAAGGCCAACGCGACGCAGCTCGAGTCGCAGATCAAGGCGCACCTGAAGGCCGGCAATCGCGACATGGCCGCTCAGCTCGCGCTCCAGCTGCAGAAGACGCAAACCGAGCTGGCCGCGAACGAGCAGCAGCTGCAGATGCACGAGCAGGCCTACCAGAACAACCTGCTCAAGATTCAGAAAGCGAATAAGGACATCGTCAAAGTCCGCGAGAAGATCCAGCGCTATAACGCCGAGCTGAAGATGAGTGCAGCGGAAGCGGAGATCGCGAAGCTGGCGGAATCGTTCGAGATGAACGTGACCACTAACTTCGGTGAGATCGAATCGGTGATTCAGCGGAAGATCGATGCAAATCGCGGACGTGCGCGCGTGGCGGCGGACATGTCGTCCAAGGGCATTGAAATGATCAAAGCGGAAGAAGCCGCCGAGAAGGCGATGGCGGAGGACCTGCTCTCGAAATACGAAGTGCAGCTCGGCCTGAAATCGCCAGAGACCGCGCCGGTTGCTGAGGGCGTGAAAAATCTCGGCCCGGCCATCGACCAGAAAAGCTAGTCTCAACCTTCACCGGATCTAAAAAAATGGCGAACGGCAAGCCAAAACCGGCGTTCTTTCTCGCGATGTTCGTGGTGGTCGCGGCCGTGATCTATTACGGCGCCAACCGCCTGGGCTTTATGCAAGGCGGCGATGACAATTCGAGCCTGACCCAGGACGAGCTGGATGCGATGAAGGGCGGGCCGGAAGCACCGGATGCGGCCAGCCTGACGACGGTCAAGGAATACACGTATGTGCCGGGCACGAAGCTGCCGGAGGTGAGAGGCTCGTCCGCATACGAGCCGCTGGTCGACAACACGGTGCGCATGGCGCTGAACGTGTGGGCCGGCTGGGCGCCCGTTGTCCACGCGAACAATGGCTTCAAAGCGGGCAAAATCTGGAAGGCGCCAGGCGGGCAGACCTTCAAGCTCGAGCTTGTGCTGATCGACGATCCGATCGCGATGCGCGATGCCTACGCATCCGGCAAAGTGCACATCGGCTGGGCAACGCTGGACATGATTCCGCTGTTCGTCGAACAGCTTCGCAAAGACTCGCGCACGATGCCACGCGTGTTCCAACAGATCGACTGGTCGAATGGCGGTGATGGTATCGTTTGTCGCGAGACCGTGAAATCAGTGGTCGACTTGCGTGATAAAACCATCGTGCTCGCGCAGAACTCACCCTCGCATTTCTTCCTGCTGAATACACTGATCAGCGGTGGCGTCCAGCCGGCCGACGCGGAGTACAAGTTCACGCAGGATGCCTTCCAGGCCGCGGCGGCGTTCAATGCGGACAAGCGGATAGCCTGTGCCGTGACCTGGGCACCCGACATCTACAATCTGGCCGAAGCGCGCGGCAATCGGATGCTAGTGAATACGCAGACGGCCAACAAGCTGATCGCGGACGTGTGGTTCGCGCGTGCCGACTTCGCCAAGGACAAGCCGCAGATCATTGAAGGACTGGTACGCGGCATCTTCGAGTCGATGGAAGCGCTCAAGGCGCAGGACGCGAAAGCGCAGGTCGCTCGGCTGCTGGCCGCGGGCTATTCGATTCCGGAAAAGGACGCGCTGTCCATGCTGGCCGACGCACATTCGACCAACTACGCGGAGAACCGCGAGTTCTTCCTGAATCAGAACAATCCGACCAACTTCGAGCGGACCTGGAACACCGCGTACTTCCTGTATCGCAAGATCGGCAGCGTGTCCGGCAATCCAGTGCCATTCGACCAGGTGATGGACTTTAGTGTGATTCAGAAACTGCAGAGCGAGCCGTTCTACGCAAATCAGAAGAACGAATACCAGGTGCAGTTCGTGCCGACCTCGGCCTCCACCGTGCAGGCCGAGAGCGACGAGATTCTGACCAAGACTGTCGTCATTCAATTCTTCCCCAACTCGGACGATCTCGAGAAGAAGGTCACGCGCGCGATCGATGGTAAGACGGCGGAAGAGCTGTACGACGCGAATGTGCCGTTCGTGCTCGAGGAGGCTGGCAAACTTTCCGGCCAGTTCGGTGCGGCGCGCATCGTGGTCGAGGGGCATACCGATGGATCCATGCGGAACTCGGGGTCGGTGACTGCCGCGGACGTCCAGGAATTGTCGCTGCGGCGTGCCAATGCAGTGAAGCAAGCCCTGCTGCGCAAGTTCCCGACGCTGCAGCCCAATCAGTTCACGACTGCTGGTCGCGGTTGGGATCGGCCGGCGGATCCGGGCGACCCGAACAACCACGCCAAGAACCGGCGCGTCGAGATCAAGGTCTACCCGCTGGAGTCGAAGTAATCGCGGTGACCGTCGAGCAGCACGGCTCGCCTGTGTTGTGGCGGCGCCTGATCACTCTGCGGACTTCGCCGCCACCGCTGGTCCGCCGTCTGGTCGGGCTGCTCGGCCTCGCACTGGTCGTGCTGATCTGGGCGGCATTGACCATGGGCGCGACGCCCGAATCGCGCTTTGTGTCACCTGTACTGCTGCCCAGTCCGATGGAGGTGCTCAGAAGCATCCCGTCCTTGCTGCGCGAGCGGGCTTTCCTGCAGAGCATTGCCGCCACATTGCAGCGGGTGCTCACCGGTTTCGGGCTGGCCATCCTGGTCGGCGTTCCGCTCGGCATCCTGGCCGGCGCGTATCGGATCTTCGATGCCTTGACCGGTCCGATCTCGGTCTTCATGCGCAACATCCCGGTCGCCGTTCTGATTCCGCTGACCATCCTATGGTTCGGCATCGACGAGACGCAGAAGACGATGTTCATTTTCATTGCGACGGTGCCATTCATTTTCTTCGATGTCGTGCGTGCCGTGGCCGGTGTGCCCGACCGATACGTAGAGACCGCCCAAACGCTCGGCGCAAGCTCGCGACAGGTCATCAGCAAGGTTCTGATCGCGCTCGCGCTGCCTGACATCTACAATAGCCTGCGTAACCTGTTTGGCCTGGCTTTTGGCTACATCATGCTGGCCGAGCTGATCAACGCGAAGCATGGGCTGGGCTACCTGTTAATGGCGAGCCAGCGACGCGGACTCACCGAACACATCTTTGCTATCCTCATCGCGATCGGACTGCTGGCCTTCGGCATCGACCGGCTCCTGTACTGGTTCCAGCGCGGCATCTTCCCGTACCGCGCCAGCGAGGAGTGAGCGTGCTGCCTGATCGACCGGTGATCGCTCTCGAGCCGACTGCGCCCGCGTCGAGCGGGTCAGCGGCCCCTGCGCCAGTCGTCAGCTTCGATCAAGTCAGCAAGACCTACGAGAACGGCTTCACCGCAATAAAAGACGTATCCTTCGTAGTGCATGATCTGCCCGACCGGATGGAGTTCATCACGATCCTGGGACCTTCCGGCTGCGGCAAATCGACTGTGTTGCGCATGATCGCCGGGCTTTCGCCACAGCATCCGCCTACCACCGGGACCGTGCTGGTCTACGGTCAGCCAGTGCAGGGGCCAGGACCGGACCGCGGCATGGTTTTCCAGGATTACACGTCATTCGACAACCGTACGGTCGAAGACAACGTCGCGTTCGGGCTGGAGTGTCGCGGTGTCGCGCGCGCAGAACGGGTTGATAGCGCGCGCCAGTGGATCCGCAAAGTCGGACTGGATGTCGATCGCGATGCCCACAAGTATCCGCACCAGCTCTCGGGCGGCATGCGCCAGCGGGTTGCGATCGCCCGTACGCTGATCCTGCATCCGAGAATCGTGCTGATGGATGAGCCGTTCGGCGCTCTCGATCCGTCGACCCGACTGCGCATGCAGGACCTGCTGGTCAACCTCGCGCGCGAAGTGCAGGCGACCGTCTTCTTCGTTACGCATTCGGTCGATGAAGCGGTCTACCTGGGCGATCGCACGTTTATCTTCTCTCCGTGTCCGGGCACCATCGTCAAAGAGCTCGCGGTGCCACCGCCGGATTTCCCGGCCAGAGAGATGCATCGTCAGCCGATCTTCCGCGAGGCGGTGCTGGAGGTCAGTGAACTGCTGGAATCATTGCAAGTGCCTGGCGAGCCGTAGTCATGCCACCTACCCGCTCAACCGACGCACCGCCGAGTCCGGGCATCCTGGACTACTGGAAGCATGCGTTCCTGCATCACTGGAACCTGCTTCTGTTCGGCGGCAGCGCGATGGTCGCCGCGCTGTCCCCCTGGCCCGATGCACTGCTGCCGATCGTCGGTGGACTCGAGCTTGGCTACCTGACGGCGTTGTCCGGCATTCCAAAGTTCCGCACTGCGGTCGCGGCCAGGATGGCAGCGAAGGCGCGATCGAAGCGTGGTGATCAGGCACCGGCAACAGCCGCCCGCGAATCGCTCGCGAACATGCTTGAGAGCTTGCCCGCGCCCGAGTTGCGGCGCTTCAGCGAATTGCGGCAGCGCTGCTCGGAAATGCGTGACATCGCATCGGGAGTGCGTGGACAAACCCAGGGCACGGCCGATTCGGCTGATGCAGTGCGCACACCGGCACTGGATCGCCTGCTCTTTCTCTTCCTGAAACTGCTGATGACGAAAGCGGCGCTCGAGCGGTTCTTGAAGACCACGAGCGAACCGGAGTTGAACACCCGGCTCGAGGACATGCGTACGCGGTTGAACGCGGCGCAGAGCAGTGGCGATGAACGTGTGATCCGCTCACTGCAGGACAGTGTTGCCGATGCTGACCTGCGTCTGTCGAACTATCGAAAGAGCGTAAAGGATGCAGAGTTCGTTGCTATCGAGCTGGATCGCATCGAAACCAAGATCCAGGCACTGGTCGAAATGGGTGTGAGCCGACAGGATCCGGACTCGCTCAGTCACCAGGTAACGGCCGCGGCCGACAGCATGCGTCAGACCGAGGAAACCGTGAATCAGCTGCAGCACCTCACCGGCATGGCGGATCATCTGCAGGATCCACCGCCCATTCTCGAGTCGGACATCGGCCGCATGCTGACGCATGAGCGCTGAGCGTGGCTGAACGACTACCGCGCCGCGCCGACCTGCCCGACTGGTACCCGCCCTGGGCACTCACGCTGGCCGACCTCTACTTCTCGGGCACGACGTCCGTGTTCGCACTGCACGGCAACACGCATGACCTGGTGCCACTCAGCCAGCCGGCCAGCGAAGCACCCAGGTACGGCACGGTCACCGAATTTCTCAGCGAGCAGTTGTTTGGTCGCTGGGACCTCGTGCTGCACTACGACCTGGGCCGCGGCCTGCGCGTGTTTGCCGGACGCAACGAGAAGCGCCTGCGTGAAATGGTGACGCTGGCAACGCAGCGCATCGGCGACTTGAGCACACTCAAGAACGATCCGGTTGCCGTGATCGGACTGCTCGATGTGCTGGTACGCGAAAACGTGATGGCTGCGCCCGATCGCCAGCTCAGCGTTGCGATCCTGATCCCGCATGCATCGTTTCTGTTTCCCGCAGGTGAACCGGGTCGCTCGAGCTTTGCCGCATCCGGTATGCTGGTGACCCTGCTCAACTGGGCCACCAGCGCGCACGTGAAGCGGCTCGAGATGGCGTGTATCCTGATCGACGAGCAGCGTTCCGATATCAGCGAGCGCGTGGCCGCCAATCCGCACGTCACCGCGATCGAGGTGCCGCTGCCCAATGAGCCGGAGCGCATTGGTTTCGTGCAGCAGGTTGCCGCCACCCGACGCGATGAATGGTCGCGCCTCACCGACTATTCACCGGAGCAGCTGGGAAAACTCAGTGCGGGCATGTCACTCAACGACCTGTCGGTACTGTTGCAGTCCGCACTCGAGGGCGGTCAGCGCCTGGATGCAGGCCTGTTCAGTGCACTGAAGAAGCGACTGATCGAACGCCAGGGCCACGGACTCCTCGAGTTCGTCGAGCCGCGCTGGAGGCTCGATACCGTAATCGGCCATGACGCAGCGAAACAGCGGCTCCGCGATGATGCAGCGTTGATTGCGCGCGGTGCACTCGACTGCGTGCCGATGGGCTACCTGATCTGCGGGCCGGTCGGTACCGGCAAGACTTTCATGGCCACCTGCGCCGCCGGCGAGATCGGCATCCCCTGCGTAGTGCTCAAGAACTTCCGCTCCAAGTACGTCGGTGAAACCGAGGGCAACCTCGAGCGAGTGCTTTCTGTGCTGCGCGCGATGGGACCCGTGATGGTGATCATCGATGAAGCGGATGCCGCACTCGGTGACCGCGAGGTCGAAGGCGATTCCGGAACTTCGAGCCGCGTGTTCGGCATGATCGCAACCCAGATGGGCGATACGCGCTATCGCGGGCGCATCCTCTGGATGCTGCTGACTGCGCGGCCAGACCTGCTGCCCATCGATATCAAGCGGCAGGGTCGCGCCGAAGTGCACATCCCGCTGTTCTATCCGGCCGAGGACGAGGAGTTGCGCCAGATGTTCGTGGTGATGGCGCGCAAGCTGGGAACGAAACTGCAGGTTGAAGACGTGCCACCGGTCCCCGCCGAGCAGAAAGGACTCCTCTCGGGCGCAGACATCGAAGGCATCGTCGGACGGGCCTGGCGTACATCACTGCTCGCGGGCGCAGCGGCGGTCACCGGTGATGCGCTCGCTGCGGCAATCCACGGATTCCTGCCGTCTACCCAGGGACTCGAGAAGGAGCTGCAGGAGGCAGTCGCCATCATCGAGTGTACGGACCGTGAATTCCTGCCGCCCGCCATGATTGCACGGATTGAGCACTACGGTGGGCGCGAAGCGCTGCAGGAACGCGCGACTACGCTGAAAAGACTTCTCGCCGCGCAATAGATCCGCGGACGTTTCTGCGAATGGTCGAGTTGCTGCTCATCCAAAGAATGACGCCGCACAACCGCGCTCACTGACGCAGGAGAAGCCGACACTCGTTCGGAGGTAAACACAACCAATGATCGATCGACATCGAGCACTCGCTACCGCCGTTGCTGGACTCTGGCTGGTTTTTACTGCACCCGCGGCTGCGCAGAATCGGCCGCCGGGCGGTGATCACGTTTCACCGGCGTTCACTTTCCACAAGATTCTGGACGACGTTTACCTCGCGGTCGGTACCGGCAGTCTGGCCGTCGGTGCAAACGCGGCGGTGGTCATCAATGACGCCGATGTCCTGCTCGTCGACTCACACGTGTCGGCCGCGGCTGCTGCCGTGCTGCTCGAGGAATTGAAGCAGATCACGAGCAAGCCGGTTCGTTATGTAGTCAACACGCACTTTCATTTCGACCACGCTCACGGCAATCAGATTTATGCCCCGGGCGTGGAGATTCTCGGTCATGAGTTCACCCATCAGATGCTTGCGTCGGCTGGTTCGACCTCAGGGCGAAGCTACCGGCGATTCATTGGGTCTCTGCCTCAACAGATTGCAGCGCTGCGGGCGCAGCTCGACACAACCACTTCAGCCGCGGATCGGCAGAGTCTGCAGCATCGCATCCAGATACAGGAGAACTACCGGACAGCAACCGCCGCGGTCCGACCCACGCCGCCCACCGTAACCCTGGATCATCGGCTTACGTTGCATCGTGGGAGCAGGGAGATTCGTCTCGAGTTTTTCGGGCGTGGCCACACCGGTGGCGATATCGTCGTCTACCTCCCGAAGGAGCGGGTTCTCATTACGGGAGACCTCTTGTCCGCGGGGCTCCCGTACATGGGCGATGGCTACGTCCCGGATTGGATAGAAACGCTTCAGCGATTGAAGGAGCTCGAGTTCGACGTCGTCCTGCCGGGTCATGGACAGGCGTTTCGGCAAAAGGAGCGCATCGACTTCCTGCAGGCGTATTTCGCTGATTTCTGGGCGCAAGTGACGCGGCTGCGAACCGCCGGCATCACGGCCGAAGATGCTGCCCGCCGCATCGACATGCGAGCGCACGCCACCCACTATCCAGGAATCCGGGCCATTGGCGTTGACCTCGATGCCGTGCTCGGCGCTTACGAGGTTCTCGCCGGTGTGCGCAAAGATTGAAGGTCACTCCCGGCGGTTGAGCTTGTGCATCACCACGTATTCGACACCAAAGGTCATCTGTGGTGACTCCGAGGATGTAGTCTTCACCGATTTCGTGGATCTGCAGACGGTTGCGCGGCAACTGCACCTGCCCGAGATAGACGCCGTTTGCGTCGAAGATGTCCCAGGGTCGCTGCGTCGCATCGACCGGCGACTCGAGCGGCACCCATATCGCATTGCGCACATCGATGTAGGGTGCGAGCGCAATGATGGACAACGAATCCACCGTGTGCACTTGACTGCGAAACTGTGACGGATCGCCTGGCGGCTTGCGCTCGACACCCCTGCTCGTACGTTCACCCAGAAAGGCTCTTTCGTAGGCAGCGACCTCGAGCTCTGACGGCGGGCGCAAACCGCGGGGATACGCTTTCGTGCAAACCAGCCGTGATCGGCAGGAAGCGAATGTCGCCGTATGTGCTGGCGCAAAGCAGGATCGCCTCGGCGATGAACAACGGCGTGGGAAGGCCGCAGCTTTCCATGAGGAAGCCAGCTGAACCGGCCAGATTAGAGCGCCGACTGATTCGGTGAATCTTATCCCAGCGCAGCCGGTCGTCGGACAGCAGTGTCCCGTCGCTTTTGTAGCGGAGTCGTCCGTCACTGTTGGTGACCTGAATGACGTCACCATCCAGGCGATCGATCCAGCGCGCACCACGCACCTCGCCTGGGCCGCCGCCGATCCCACCGACGTTCCGCAGATGGGTGCCATCGGGAGAATAGAAGCGCAGCTGCCCATCGCCCGAGTTCAGCACGACGATGGTACCGTCGGCAAGCCGGGTCACACCTTTGATCTTGTCGAACAGGTAATCAAGGTTGCCTTCGAGCACGCCAACGCGTAGAAACGGCTCTGCGGATACAGTCCATTCCTCACCCGTTCGCCAGCGCTGTTCGTAATTCAGCACGCGACGAACACCTGCGGTATCCGTGATCTCGGGCTCGCGGCGGAGCGACTCCGGATTCGGGCCGCGACATCCAGCCGCCGCGCAAATTGTGACCATCACAAGTACGGTTCTGAGCTGCGACCATACCGAACGTATCGAGCTCATCACCGCTTCCAGGCGATGCGGTAGCGAACCACGTACGGCACGTCCTCCTCGCCGCGCGTGTAGCCCCAGGCGACATCGCCTCTGACGGATTCCAGATAAATGCCGTCCGGTACAGCTACCTGCCCCACATACGTGCCGTCCGGCTCGAAGACATCGAACATGGTCGGCTCCCGCCACCGCAAACTCGGTTGAGTGCGGCCTTCGACCGTGCGCGTCGGAGGGTCGTAGCGCTCTGAGCGGGTCGACAAACTCGCCCAGATTCGTCCGTCATCAAACGTGGTGATCCACTTGAAATAGGGTTTCGTGCGAGGCACGTCCGGGACGCTGCCATTGAACGTACCAAAGGCGCGCAGCCGGTCGCGCGTGAAATCGCGCTGCTCCTGCCGTTCTTCTGCACTGATCGCGATCGGCTCGACATTGCGCCGAATACTGACGACCTGGTTACCCTGCTTGATATCGATCGAGTAGCGATTGGGCAACGCCGTTATGAAATACCCGCGCGAGCTGAAGGTCCAAAACGCGCGCGGCCAATAAGGCACAGTCATACTGACCCGACCCCTGCCACTTGCACTGGTCGCCGTCAGTCGCGGCAGTTCGAAATCGGGGAGCGCGGGTGGTTTGATCGTGTCTACGATCGTGCCGTCGGCGCGCAGGCGTAGTATCGAGATCTCCGAGTTCCCCAGTTCTCTCGTCGGCTCGCTGAAACGCATGTGCACCATGCCATTCGGTGCGACTTTGAGTTGCTCCACGCCGCGGATCGCATAGCTGTATTCGCTCAGGTTCCAGGTCGTTTCGACGACACCCGCCGCCGAGTAAATCGTGACCCGACGATTCCGCGGATCACTCAGCAGAATCCGACCATCGGCTAACTCCGCCAAACCGGTCGGGCCGCGGTATTCGCCTGGACCTTCTCCGCGCCCACCGACGTTACGCAGGAATTTTCCGCTCTTGTCGTAGCGGCGAATCATTGGAGACCCCATCCCAGCGTAGTCGACCACTACGATAGAGCCATCGCGTTGAAGCAGAATGTTGGATGGACCACCAAACAGGTATTCGGGTGGACCGTCCACCATTCCGATCTTCAGCTCAGGCACCAGCGTCGCCACCCCGCTGTAGCGCGGCGCGTGTGCAAGTCTCACGATTGTGTCTGTACGCTGCGCCGCGGATTCAGTGTGGACGATGGTCAGCCCGCCGATCAACAACAGCGCCGCCCAACAGGCATCATGGCGGTCCATGGAACCCTCGCGGTTAAGTCGTGCCCCTGACAGCAGCTCGTGATCAGGATCGCGTTCAGGGGCCGGGATTTCAAGCGATAGTTCGCCGGAACCGTCGTGCCCACGCACGTTCGTATCGCAATGCGCTTCGTCGGGTTAGAATCGTCGAACAGCCGCGCTGGTAATGCTTTGGCCCTATCCGCGATCAGACTGGTGAGGAGCCGGCTTGTGACCAACCGAAGAATCATGATCGTCAGCGGAGATTTGACGGCGGCGCGTGAAGTCGAGCGGCAGGTCATCGCACTCGGCTACGACGTGGCGGCGGTTGTCACATCGACGAGTGAGGCGGCCGCCAGCACGGCTGGTACTGCGCCGGATCTGGTATTGATCAACGCTCCACTCATCGGCGCGGCGAACGATATGGCCGCGCTGACCGAGCTCAAACAGCACTGGCCGATTCCGGTCCTGCTCATGGTGCCGGAGGCCGACGCGGAGCGCCTCGGCCGTTTGGCGCTGACCACTCCAATCAACTACATCGTCCAGCCGTTCAACGCGCGCGAGCTGCGAGTCAACATCGAGCTGGCTCTTTGCGTACAGGATGCAGCTGGTGTCGTGCGGGAGACCGAGGATCGCTTCTTTGCCACATCCATCGACCTGCTCTGCTTTCTCGATTACAGCGGGTACTTCAAGCGGCTCAATCCGGCCTGGGAACGCGCGCTCGGCTTCACTCTGAGCGAGTTGATGTCGCGGCCATTCATAAATTTCGTTCACCCGGACGACCGTGAGCGCACACTCGCACAGAACGCGCGCGTCAGGGGCGGCGGCCAGGCACTCGCGTTCGAGAACCGCTACCTATGCAAGGACGGTTCGTATCGATGGTTCCGCTGGAACGCTGCGCCCGACCAGAGCGATCAGGTGATTTACTCGATGGCGCGGGATGTCACGGCCGAGAAGCAGGCGCACGAAGAGCGCGAGCAGCTGGTTCGTGAGCTGCAGAGTGCGCTGGCTGAAGTATCGACCCTGCGGAAGATCCTGCCCATCTGTTCGTATTGCCGAAAGATCCGCGACGATGAGAACTACTGGCACAACGTCGAGGACTACATCAAGCGGCACACGGACAGCCAGTTCAGCCATGGCATCTGTCCGAACTGTCTGGAAACGCATGTCGAATCGGATTTCGAACAATTGGACCGCAAGTTACCACCTTAGGACACTTTGGAGAAATGGACCATGGCGATCTCTGCATGCCCAAACTGTGGCGGCAAACAACTCTACAAGACAAGCAAGAGTGTGAGCGCGGGTGGCGGCTACGCGCCCAACTACCTTCCGGGTCTTGGCACTTTCTGGGGCGCCGAGCGGTTTGATATCGTTGTGTGTAATGACTGCGGTCTCACCAGATTTTTTGCCAGCCGGGAGGCTCGGGCAAAACTTTCGTCGTCCGCCAAATGGGAGCGAGTATAATCGGTCGGCCTGCACCTGCTCCTTTCGAAGCACCGACTACTTGATTGTGCGATAGAATCGTAGACGATCCGTGGTAAAGCGCCTCCTGGAGGCAATCATGTCGTTCACCTTTCGTTTCTTCGCGATGCTTTCCGTCCTGGGCTGGCTGGCCGATACGCTCTGGGTCTTCGATCTCAGGCAGAACCGGCTCGCGCTGATTTCGCCCGCACGTACGTTGGCCAGGACGGTGGTCGCGCCAACTTCGGCACGGCCGATTCCGACTGACAGTGCGCGAATACCACCGTTCCCGATGATCATTCCGATGGCGACGTATCCGGATGGATCTTTTTACGCCGGACTCTTCATTAGCAGCACACAAGTCGTACCGGCCGGATTCAAGAGCGGTGTGGCGTACGGGCGGATCACGGCAGACCGCATCGTACAGAAGATCGTTGCGGTCGCCTCGGAATCGGGAAGCAATCATTCGGTTCGCGGCGGCGGATCCACTGCGAGCCTGCCTTTTGTGAGCAGTTCTGCACAGGCCATCTCTCAGGATGGCAGCCGAAGTGCAATCGCGATTCCGGTCGACGCGGGCGCAGACTCAGCCGAGGTCAGGGTTACCACATTCGATGCTGAGGGAGACACGATCTTCTCACGTCAGTATCAGGTCGAGGGCATACCGATTCCGCGCGCAGTGGGCGACAGCGTCATCGAAGCACGTGCCAGTGAGCTTCAGCAGCGGAGTCCGGAGCTCGCAGCAGCCGTCCGCCGCGAGGCTCGCGTACCCAAGTTCTATCCGCCAATCGAAGGCCTGCTAATCGGGCGCGACGGAACTGTTTGGGTACAGCTGCCAAACCGGAATGACGCGCGAGCGTACCTGGTCATCGACGCCAACGGTGGTGCGCTCGGTACGCTGCAGTTCCCGCGCACGGCGCGTCTTGCCGCCGCGCAGCGGGATCGCATCTGGCTGCTCGAGCGCGACGAGAATGATGTCCAAAGCATCGTCCGGTATCGAGCCGATTGGTGAATATGAGTGTTGCCACGCATCTGAGCATCCGCGTCGACGAGTACGATAGCCGCATTCGGACGTTCGTCCCCGGCTACGAGCATCTGATCGCGACGGCTGCGGAGACGCTTGGTCTGCTCGATGCAAGTTCCCCTGTCATTATTGATCTGGGCGCGGGCACGGGCGCGCTGTCCGCACGGTGTCTCGACCTGCTTCCGAACGCGGAGCTCATCGCCGTCGATTCCGATCCCGCCATGATCGAGGTTGCACGTGTCCGTCTGCAGCACCACCCACGAGTCAGTTTTCTGGCCGGCAACTTCCTGGAGCTGGTACTGCCTCCATGCGACGCCATCGTCGCATGCATCGCTCTGCATCATGTTTCATCCGCCCAGGCTAAGCGCGATCTGTATGCGGCGTGCCATCTCGCGTTGCGACCCGGAGGTCTCCTCGTCTCGGCCGACTGTTTTCCGGCACGTGACGCCCGGCTCGCCGAGCGTCAGCACCGACAGTGGCTGGCACATCTGCAACAGGTCTACACTGCGGCTGATGCCGAGGCGTATCTCACTTCCTGGGCTCTCGAGGACACCTATTTCCCCCTCGAGGACGAGCTCGAGTGGTTGTCAGGTGCCGGTTTTCAGCCAGACGTCATCAGCCGGGAGGGTGGCTTTGCAGTTATCGCTGGCAGGCGGCGCGCAAATTGAGAATTTTTGCCGCGTTCGTCGTGTTGGCGCTGAGCCTGACCATTCTTCCGCCGCCAGTGGGCGCTCAGTCGAAGGTGTGGACGGGTCATCTGTCGGGTGATCTAGGAATCGGAACAATCCGCCGCGGATCGGCCGGAAGTGACATCAGTTTCGACCTTACGGCTGCACTCAGCCTGACTTCCTACGCGGTGCGTCCTGTTCTTTCGGCTTCATTCATCACGCAGGCGGTCTCCTGCAAGTTGACCATGCCATGCAGCGGGCAATCGACCTGGGTAGGTGCGGGCGCCACGTACACGATTAGTCGTAGGTCCTGGGCTCAGCCCTTCATCGGCGCCGAATTTGGTGCATTCCAATTGCGCTCCCAGTCTGCAGCCTTCGCCTGGCAGGGAACCGCGGGACTTGCCCTCGCGAAGAACGATTGGTCGGTACGATTGCTGGCTCGATTTCGTCGGTTGCCCAGTCTGGACGTCAATCAATTGCACGGTGCAGTCGGTCTGGGATTGCGGCTGTAACTCTCATCACGCCAAAGGCAGTCATGCACTTTGGATTGATGGTCGCTTCGTGCGTGTTTGCTCTCTCGCTTCTAACGGGCGACACGCCTGCGCATGCGCAGGTCTCGCTGATCGCCGGCGCAGGAATCATGAACGGCACGCTGCAGACGCCCTATGCCGTTCGGGACTGCGCGCTCAATTCCGAAGCTGATGGTGGTGGCGCGGTTCTGCATGCCGGTGTGGGGGTTCGAGCCTTCTCGATCACGGCTGGCTACATGAGTGTTCATGCCGATGGCTCTTCGCGCGTCTGCTTTCCGGCGGACGAGCGACCGGATGGTGTCTACCAAGTCCGTGAGTTCCGTGCGACTCACTCAGGCATTTGGGGTTGGGCGTTCAATCTGCGATACGCCCCGCCCTCTCTGCCGACAATGATCTATGCCGGAACCGGCATACGGTTTGGCGGCAACGAGCTTGGCCACAATCAATTCGTGAGCCTTGGTGCCGGATTGCGCACGCGCGGCAGCCTGAGCCTGTTCGCCGGCGGTGAAATTACGCAGTTACGAACGCATTTCGTCCGCCTTGACCAGGAATATCGAAATGGCTCAGTGATCTCGTCGACAGAAGTCAGACGTGGCCGTGGTTGGCGCAAGATGCAAATGCTGCGCTTCGGCCTGGAGTACCAGTGGACGATCCTCAAATGATGTGTGAGGGTCTCAACCAGGCAGGATGTAGGCGTGTTTGCCAGGCTTCAGCGGGCGCATCAGCCAATATGGCCGGCGCGTGCCGTCCGGTGACACTTCCTTTG
>JBBDWZ010000181.1:0-24549 GCA_040902615.1 Gemmatimonadota bacterium
CCCGTAACTCGTAGTCGTGGTCGTAGTCGTAGTCGTTCTCGTCCGTTAATTCGTTAGTTCGTTAAATCATCGCACCGCCGCCGCAAGTCCGCGAACGGACTGCGCGAGCATGCGCAGCTTCGCGGAGTCGCGAGAGCTTTCACTATCGAGCTGAGCGACCAGTTTGGTGAGCGCATCGCGGCGCGCCGAGCCCTGTGCGGCTTCCGCGCTAGCCAGGTCTCGGCGAATGGCAGCTACGCGTGACGCCGACAGTCCGGCTGAACGCTCGAGCTGGTCTACATAGGCGCGCGGCAGCGCGAAGGTCGCCGGCCAGACAAACTTCTGCTGGCCCTGCGCGTTCAGGTAATTGAACCGTACCGACTTTGCTGCGTCGATCTCGCTTTGCGAGATGAAGGCACTCGGCTGCAATTCCAGGATATCCAGCCCGCGCGCAATCTCGGAGCTCACCATCACGCCGTTGTACCAGTAGACCGACCAGGGACCGGCCATTTGCATCTGGGTGGGATTCAACGGGCCGCGATCGAAGTACGCGATCTCATACGGACGGTCAGGGTTGGTGAAATCGAAGATCGAGATTCCACCCTGGTACCAGGCCTGCACCATTACGTCGCGCCCGGGAATCGGGATCATCGAGCCGTTGTGAGCAACGCAATTCTCCAAGGAAGTCTGCGCGACCGGCAGCTTGTAGTAGCTGCGGAATTTCAACTGGCGATTCTCGATCGTGAAGATCGCGTCGGCGCCCCATTCCTTCGGGTCGGTCGCGCGGCACTTCGGCGCACTTCCACCGCCCCACTCATCGCTGAAAAGGGCCTTGGTTCCATCATTGTTGAACGTGGCCGAATGCCAGTAAGAGAAGTTCGAGTCGGATGCTGCGGTGAGGCGCTTGGGGTTGACCGGATCGCTGATGTCGATCAGCAGCCCGTACCCCTCGCAGGCGCCGCCGGCCAGGCCGATCTCGGGATAAAGCGTGATGTCGTGGCACTGCGTCGGACCGGGCTGGGGCCCACTGGTCGGACCCGGTGGGATTCCGATCATGCGTGCGATGATGTCAGGCAGCGCCCGACGCAGCGTCGCGCTGTCTGCACCAGTCGGCGTGCCAGTGCCGCCGCGCGCTTTCACGATGCTGTCCAGCATGGGAGCGGTCATCTGCTCCGGCAGCGGGATCTGCTGCCCCATGAACTCGGCGATGAACTTGCCCTCGGCTCGCGCCCGATCGATTTCCGCCTTGTCTTCCGGCGCCAAACCATGCGTGGGCGGTGCAATCAGGTCATTGAAAATGCGAGGTGAGCTGACGACGGCCGCGGCCGCGGGGTTGGCCAGCGGCACGCGGATCACCTCGATGCGGAACAATGCGGAGTTTGGATCCTGGCTCGGTGGTAAACCGATGCAGCCGGCAAGCTCGGCCACGGGTCTCACGGGCGCCGAGCCCGACACGTAGACGTAGACATTCTGGTTGTCGCGCGGGTCCACCAGCAATGAATGCGTATGCGATCCGCGGCAGGTCTGCACGTTCGCGATGTACTTCGGATTCCTGATGTCGGCGATGTCGAAGATGCGAATGCCGCGCAGCCGATCGTGGCTCACCGGACCCGCCACACCCTGGGTGCCGCAGTCGAGACGGCCTCCCGTGCCTTCACCCGATATGAACAGCAGGTTGCGGTAAACCGACACATCGCTCTGTGACGCCGGACAGACGAAGGCATTTACCACGCTCGGCGCGCTCGGGTTGGTGATGTCCCAGACCTGGAAGCCGTTGTAGTTGCCCTGGAACACGTAGTTGTCCCGGAACGCGAGATCCGAATTGGTCGAACCAATGAACTCCCGCGGCGGCGGCGTCTTCGAAACCAGGCGCAGGTTCCAGATCGCCTCACCGGCGTCCAGCAGACCTGCCTTCAGGCCAATGCGCGGGTCCGGCGATGGTGCGGTCGCTCCTGGGGGTGTGGGTCCTGCCGGTGTGCTGGTAGATGCGCTGCATCCGGCAGCAATCGAAAGGGTCAGGGCCAGTCCCAACGCGCGGACTGACCACACTGGTCCAGGGTTGCGTCGATGGGGTGTAGTTGTAACGCTCATGCGGTTCCTTTTTGAATCGGGATTGGTTGCGGCAATTACGGCCGGCCACGCGGCAACGCGGCCAGCATTGTCTCCATCCGGTTGATTTCCGTGATCTGATCCACCTGCACATCCGATGCGATCTTGAACACCAGGTCATCCTGTCCTGCGCCCCCGGCCTTGAACAGCTCATCCACCATGGTGACCGCACCACGGTGATGCTGGATCATGAGAGTCAGGAACCGGCGATCGAACTCAGCGCCTCGGACCTGCTCGAGCTGGCGCAGCTGTTCGGGCGTGAGCATGCCAGGCATGTGCGCACCGTGACCCGCATGGGCAGGGTCCGCGCCGGCCGGCGTGACTTCGGGTACCGGCAGCTTGCGGTCGCGCAGCCACTGCTGCATCAGCGCGATCTCATCCTGTTGCGCGTTGATGATCCGGCCGGCCAGCGTGAGAACGGCGGCGTTGCTTGCCCGCGTGGGTACCAGTCGCGCCATCACAATCGCCTGGGCATGATGTGCGATCATGCCCGTGATGAAGCGGACGTCGGCCTCGGTGAACCGAGCCCGTGCGCTGTCGATTCGCGCGCGGTAGAGCGCCTCAATCTCCGCGTTCGACCCAGCGCTTGCGCTGCTGCTGGCTGCACTGCCGCAGCCTGCACACGCCAGTACCGCGGCAGCCGCGACCGTCATACGGAATTCGTTCGATCGACTGAATCGTCGCATACCACAATGAAAATGCTGGTTTTAGCGCAACCTCGCTATCGATTGCGTCGCGTTGCATTGAGTGCGCCAGCCTGCGGGCCGGTGGGATCTACACCCGTCATAACCTGGGGGAAACCACTCCGAAAGAAACTGACCGATGCCGGAGAATGGGTGGATGGGCAAGGCCTGGCGGCGCCGGGCGCGGCTGGCTCTATCACGTGGCCGTGCGCCGAATGACCGATCAGCTGCGCAGTGAAATGGCGCGACGTCATCGTGAGGATGCCGTAGCCGAAGCGGTCCTGGCCGAGTGGGCATTCGTGCCCCCTCGTGATGTCGACATCGCCGTCGATGAGGATGACACACTGGTCCTGCTGTTCATGTATGGTCATCCGGCCCTGACACTGGCATCCGCCATCGCGCTCACGCTGCGTGCGGTGGGCGGCCTGACCACTGCGGAGATCGCGCACGCCTTCCTGGTACCGGAAGCCACCATGGCCCACCGTATCAGCCGCGCCAAGGCGAGCATCAGGAGTTCCGGCATTCCGTTCAGTATGCCAACCGATTCGGAGCGGGCGGAACGGCTGAGTGCCGTACTCCACGCATTGTATTTGATCTTCAGCGAGGGTTACACCAGCAGCAGCGGTCCGGAGCTGCAGCGCATCGATCTCTCGAACCAGGCGATTCGGCTGGCTCGCGAAGTACACCGGTTGCTGCCGAAGGATGCGGAAATCGCCGGTCTGCTCGCGCTCATGCTGCTGACCGATGCGCGGCGCAGCGCGCGCACGGGCGCGAGCGGTGAGCTGATCCCGCTCGATGAGCAGGATCGCACGTTGTGGGATCAGAAGCTGATCGGCGAGGGGGTAGCGCTGGTTTTCGGCTACCAGCGGTTGTCAAAGCCGCGGTCAGAACCGGTCGGCATGGCGGCGCAGCGTCCGGCTGGTGAACTTGGTGCGATTCGCCATCGCACAGGATGCCCTGCATGAAACCATTGAATCGACCGTGGCTGCGTGCCATCAGCACACTGCTCGGTGCCGGGTTGCTGACATCCTGTCAGGCAAGCACGCCGCGCGGACCGACGCCCGGAGCAACGAGTCAGTGCATCGTCACTGATGGGGCATCGGAACCGATCGTGACCATTGGCATCGCGCAGCGTATCGATGCGAGCAACGCGCCAGTTCCGCGTACACCCAGCGAGCGACTGGTATTCCGCCAACTATATGAAACCCTGGTCAGCCTGGACTGCAATGGCGCAATAACGCCGCTCATCGCCGAGAATTGGGAAGCCAGTGAGCAGGGCGCCGTGTGGCGATTCCGCATCCGCGAAGATGTGAGATACTGGGACGGCTCGGTTGTAACCGCTCGCGACATCGCGGAAAGCTGGGCCGTTCGGTCCGATAGTGTCCTGCCAATCGCGGGCATTACGGTTCTGGGGGAACGTGAGCTGCGGGTCACACTGCAGAGCGCCATCCCCGGTGTGGAACGATTCGCCGATCCAGCCCTCGCGGTTGCGCGGCACATGGCCGGCGGCTGGCCGTTGGGTACAGGGAAATTTCGGCCGGAGCCGGGTGCTGACCCGCGCATGTTTCGCATCGTGAGCGTTTCGCCATCAGCGGTCATTCCCCTGAACCGCCCCCGACCTGACTCGATGACATGGCCGCGTGCGATCGTGTTTCGCGCCATAGGCAACGATGCGCGTGCCGCGCTGGACGCCCGCATCGACGGTGTCGTAACGGCTGACCCAGCCCCAGTCGAGTACTCGCGTGCGCTCAGCTACTACAACGCGACGCCGCTCGGTTGGACCCGCACCTATGTGCTGGGCACGCGTGGTGCGCAGCGTGCGGACAGCCTGAGCGCAACGCCTGCTGCGGCAGAGATTGCGCCGGTCAAGGAAGCGATCCGGGCAGACACGCGTGCCGCCGAACCGCCGTTCTGGTGGCAACGAGCCGAGTGTGTTCCGGCAACCTTTTCGCCGGTGCGAACGGACACTCGAAACCGCAACGTGGTCTACCCGGTCAACGATCCCATCGCACGCGGAATCGCAGAACGGCTGGTCGCGCTGGCCTGGCCGGCCGCGCGTGCACCTGCCTGGCTGCGCGTACGACTGGGCGATTACAGCGCCCTGGGCTCGCCCACGGCCGTCGGCGTCGACGAACGCACATTGCTCCAAACCATGCGTACTGGCCGGGCCCTGGCGGTGGTCATCGCACTGCCCCGCCCTGCTCGTAGCGCCTGCATCAATGCGAACGATGCGAGCAGCGCGGCTCTGCTGGGTAGCTGGAGCGTGAGTCCGCTGCTGGATGCGCGCGAGTACCTGATTCATCGTGGTGCAATCGGCCACATATTCGTCGATGGCGATGGCGTCATCCGCTTCGGCGCTGCCACGCGATGACATTTCGCACGCGGATTCTCATTGCCTGCGTCATTGTTGCTTTGCTCCCACTCAGCATGTTTGCGCTCGGTGCCAGGCGAGCCGTGCGTAGCCTGTTGACCGAGCAATTCCGCGCCCGCGTCGCTGCATCGGCTGCGGACATTCAGCAGGAGTTCGACCGTGAGGCCAATTCGCTGGACAACCGGCTGGATGCGTTGATCCAACGGATTGATGCGGATCCAGTGCTACGCGCTGCCCTGCTGCGCAACGAGCGCGGCACTTTGCTGGATTATGCGCCCTCGGTCATGCGCGCCGCCGGCCTCGACTACCTGCAACTGGTCGACTCAGCCGGCACGCTGCTCAGCTCCGGCCATTTCCGGAACGATTACGACCGCTCGATCGCGGCATTGCCCGCGCTGGTGCCGGCAACCGGGCTGGCGCTGGTATCCGCACGACGGCCGCAGGGTGGCTTTCTGGCGCTGGCGCGGGCGCAGTCGTTCCGGATCGGCGATCGGGCATTCGTGCTGGCTGGCGGGACTGAAATCGACTCGCGCTTCGTGCGCGGTCTGGCGCGTGATGCCGACACGGCCGTAGTCGTGTCTCTCAGTTATCCGGGCGGCCGTCTCGCGTCGGCCGACTCGGTGCGATCCGGTGCTGCCGATCAACGCGTCGTGCCGTTCATCGATGACGTCAACGGTGAAATTGCAAACGACAGCGCACGCTGGTCCATCACGCACTCACTCACGCCGCTGCAGCGCGTTTTGCGCAGCATGGATACCTGGCTGCTGGCCGCCGGTGCCGCCGCAGTTCTGCTTGCGATCGTGATTGCGCAGGTGCTGGCCGCGCGTGTGAACCGTCCGCTCGAGGAGCTGGCCGAAAAGACCACACAGATCAACCTGGACCGACTCGACGTCGAATTCACCACCGATCGTGAAGATGAAGTCGGCGCGCTGTCCCGCATGATGGCTGCAATGATTGGCCGACTCCGCTCCGGTGCGCAACAGCTGCGGGCCGCCGAGCGCCGCGCCACGGTGGGCGACCTCGCTCGCCAGGTGAATCACGATTTGCGGAACGGCCTCCTGCCCATACGCAACGTCATACGGCATCTGAGCGAGGTCGCGCGTGAATCACCACAGGAGCTGGGCAGCGTGTTCGTGGAACGCGAGGGCACGCTGCAAGGCGGCATCGGCTACCTCGAAAGCCTGGCCACCAACTACGCGCGGCTGTCCCCGCCGGCCGACCGGCAAAGCTGCGATCTGAATGCAATCATCCGGACCGTGCTGCGGGATGCGCCGGTGAACGAGCGCGCACGTGTGCAACTCGAGCTGAGCCCGGACGCGCCGCGCGTGAGTGCGGATCCGATCTCGTTGCGCCGCATCATCGAGAACCTGGGAGTGAATGCCATCGAAAGCCTCGAGAACGGCACTGGCGTCGTGCGCGTCAATACCAGTGTGAGCGGACCCACCAGCCAGCGGCGCGTGACCATTGTAATCGCTGATACAGGGGTCGGTATTGCGCCCGACCAGCTCGACCACATTTTCGACGACTTCTACAGCACGAAAGAGAGAGGATCCGGTTTGGGACTGTCGATCGTACGCCGATTGGTTGCTGACCTGGGCGGACGCATACAGGTCGAAAGCGAGCGCGGCCGTGGTACGCGCTTCGTGATCGAGCTTCCCGGAGTCTGATGAGCGCACGGATTCTGGTCGTCGATGATGTGGCCGCCATGGCCGAGCAGTACGCCTACGATCTCCGGCGCCTGGCCGGCTATCGCGCGCGGGTCGCGGCCAGTGGCAAGGAGGCGCTGGCCGCACTGGTCGAGGAAGAGATCGATTGTGTGATCCTGGACCTGGAGATGCCGGGCATCGACGGATTCGAGGTGCTGCGCGCCATGCGCGATCGCGCGATCGATGTGCCGGTCATCGTATACACAGGCACCGGTGATTACGAGCGTTGCGCTCAGGCCATCCGACTGGGCGCCTACAGCTTCATCGACAAGGCCGAGCCAATGCAGCGCGTGGTGCAGGAAGTCCGCAACGCGCTCGAGCGCGGCCGGCTGGTGAGTGAGGTGAAAACGCTGCGCGCGCAGGTGAATGCAGAAAGCGCGCTGATCGGCGAAAGCACCGCGCTGCGCAAGCTCCGCGAGGAAATCCGCCGGCTCGCACCCATTCCCAGTCCCGTTCTGATCCTGGGCGAGAGCGGCTCCGGCAAGGAGCTGGTTGCGCGTGACCTGCATGCGTTCGGCAGCGCGCCCAAGGCGCCATTCATCGCGGTGAATTGCGCCGCACTGCCCGAGAACCTGGTCGAAAGCGAGCTGTTCGGTCATGAGCGCGGCGCGTTCACGGGCGCGGACCGCGCCCGCCGCGGCGCCTTCGAGCAGGCTGGCAAGGGCACCCTGTTCCTGGATGAGATCGGCGAACTGCCGTTACCGGCACAGTCCAAGCTGCTGCGCGCGCTGGAAGCGCGGGAGTTGACCCGACTGGGCGCCGAGAAGCCGATCGCCATCGAGGCCCGTGTGGTTGCGGCCACGCATCGGGACCTGGACGCCGATGTGGAAGCCAAACGATTTCGGCAGGACCTCTACTTTCGGCTCAACGTACATGTGCTGCGCGTGCCGCCATTGCGCGATCGCCCGTCCGACATCCCTGTCCTGGTCGAGCACTTCCTGACTTCGCTTTGCGCGCGTTTTGGCATGCGGCGGATGAACATCGATGCCGGCGCACTCGAGCTGCTCGGGTCCTATGACTGGCGGCGCAACAACGTGCGCGAGCTGCGCAACATCGTCGAGCGGTTGATCATTGCTGCCGGTGATGAGGACATCACTGCGGAGCATATGCCGCAGGAAATTGTTGAGGCGGATCGCGGATCGCGGATCGCGGATCGCGCTAATTCGCTGCAGTCGCTCAAGGCGGATGCCGAGCGCCAGATCATCATCGCGGCCCTGGATCGGAATGACTGGCAGATCACACGCACGGCGCAGGAATTGGGGCTGGCGGATCACGCGAGTTTGTTGAAGGTCATGCGCAGGTTGGGAATTAAACGCTCGGAGAAAGCGCCGTAGGCTGGAGCCGCAAACGGCGAACGGATTAATTCAATTTTGCAAATTATTAGCACAGCGGGTTGGCCCGCGAGTGCCATCATGCCGCAGTCATCATTTCACCCGTTTCGTAGTCCCGACTGCCGCCGCCGTTAATTTGAAATTGAAATTGATTTTTCTGTTCGTCCAGCCACCAACAAACGGATTGTGCTGTCATGTGTCCAAGCAGACACGATGGCCCTCCAACCCTGTATCCCCGGTTACACGAACCCGCCGTCCCCCTCCCTTGACCCGAACTCGATAACCACAGCCCCAACGGTTGAGCTCGCCACTGAGGCAAAATTTCGTTTCCTGACTACCATCACGGACGTAAATGTTTTGAAAGTTCTGAGTGAGGTCGAGGGTTGCGAAATGCCACAGGTCGAGCAGGCACAGTTGAGCTACGCGTGTGCAGGTTGCCCGGCGTGGCTGTCCGTCCGCGCCCGATGCTGACCGATTCCGTCAGCGCTATGCGGGTACAGCGTGGGTGCACCGGCCGCTCTTCAATTGTACGATCGGCGAAGGGGCTGTTTCGTCGGGAATTGGCTGAACCCGGTCGTCGGTTTGACGACAGGAAATCAATCGAAAGCTGACACCCGGCGCGCTGGCCACACGGGCAGCGGTGCCGTTGTCGCGTCCCCGATCGAGCGATAGCGCAAGGTTACGCTCGGTCAACATACCACGCTGCAGAAACACATCGACGAGCTCCGGATCAAATTGGCTGCCTCGCTCCGCGCTGATGTAGTCACGAACCGCCTGTTCAGAGTAGCGCCGGCGATACGGGCGATCGTGACTCAGGGCGTCGTACACATCGCAGATCGCAACAATGCGCCCCGTCAACGGAATCGCCGTTTGGGACAGTCGATTGGGATAGCCGTTTCCATCCCACCGTTCGTGGTGCGTGAGTGCAATTTCGCGGGCAACCTCGAGCAGGATCGAATGGCCGGCTGAAAGCAGGTGCGCTCCGATGATAGTATGGTTTTGCATCGTTTGCTGCTCGCTCGCGGTCAGGGGACCTGGTTTGCGGAGGATATCATCTGGAATCGCGATTTTCCCAATATCGTGAAGTGGTGCACCTCGAGCGATGAGTTCCACTTCAGACTGAGCCAGTCCGATGTGCGCTGCCAAAGCAGCGGCACAGTGGCCGACGCGTCTGGTGTGCTGTCCGGTATCGTCGTCCCGATACTCAGCGGCCAGAGCAAGCCGCTCGATCACATCGATCCGGGCGGCTTCCAGCTCCTGCGTACGGTCTCGTACGCGGTCCTCGAGCGTCATGTTTTGCTTACGCAAGGCCAGGTGGGAGAGCCGCAGATCCGCCAGGTTGTTGATCCGGAGCATCACCTCGTTGGTATCAAACGGTTTTGCCAGAAAATCGCGTGCGCCATTGGCAAGCGCTTTCGCCCGGAGCTGTTGAGTACCATCACCGGTGAGCATGAGGACGAAGGGAATTTCGTCCCGATGTGCCTGTTGAAGCGTGCGCAGCACAGTAAGGCCATCCAGGCCGGGCATGTGCAGATCCAGAAGGACAACGTCGGGTGGCCTGACGGCGGCCCAGTCAAGCGCCTGGCGCGGGTCCGTGGTTGCGCGGACATCATGATAGCCGCAGCGCTCCAACAATCTGCAAAGCAGCCGCACGTTGGACGGCTCGTCGTCTACGACCAGGATCGAGGCAGCCAGGTAATGAAGACGGTCGGAGGGCATGGGCGGCCTATGCGATGAGCCGGCAAACGCGCGCGCGCAGTTCGCGGGCCAGGAATGGCTTGGTCACGTAGTCATTTACGCCCAATGCGAATGCGTCGACGATGTCATTCTCGGCCCCGGAGCCGGTCAACATCAGGACTGGCAGCGGCTTGATCCGCGGCAAACGGCGAATGCAAGCCAGCAGCTCCAGACCACTCATATCCGGCAATCCCAGATCCACGATGGCGATCGAAAAGGCCCTCTGCTCCATTGCTGACAATGCGGGCTTTGCTTCGGCGTAGCGAGATACATCGAGGCCATCGCGATCCAGCAGCGCGGACACGACCGCAGCTACCGCATCATCATCTTCAACTAACAGCGCGGCAGGCCGTGGCAGATTGCTGGCCTCGATTGCTGAGCACACGCGATTGCGTCCGGCAGCTTTGGCCAGGTACAGCAGCCGGTCCGCTTCGGCAAGCGCCTGCTCGGGCGTCACATCATCATGGATTGGCGCGACACCGGCGGAAAAGGTTATGCCAAACGTCACTCCGTCATTGCCGCTGAATCGCTCCGCCCGCAGTTGAGCCAGTACGGTCTGGAGCGCGATTACCGCACCTGACACATCTGTATTGGAGAAAAACGCGCAGAATTCCTCACCACCATACCGTGCTACGAAATCGGAAATGCGCAGAGCGCCTCGTATTCGTCGTGCACTCGCCTGTAACACGGCGTCACCGGCCGTGTGCCCATGCCGGTCGTTCACATGCTTGAAATGATCAAGGTCGATGATAGCAACCGACAACGGCTTGCCTTCGGCAGAGCCGGCGGCTCGCGCCCGGCCGAGCGCTTCAAAGAAGGCAGCTCGGTTGGGCAAACCGGTCAAGGCGTCTTCGCCGCGGTCCCGGCGCGCATTCGCTGCTGCTTCGAGTTTGGCGGCAACAACAGACTCGAGCACCATCGGATCGATTGGCTTGGTGAGCACGCTATCGGCGCCGAGCGCAAAGCACTCCGCATGTGTGGTTCGATCGGCGTAAGCAGTCGCTACCACAATCGGGATGTGTCGTGAATTGTCTGTGCCCCGGACCTGAATCAGCAGGTCACGGCCATCGCCGTCAGGAAGGCTGAGATCGAGCATGAGCAGCGAAACTTCCCGACTGGCCAGCTCACGTTCCGCCTCGGCCGCGCTTTCGACCACCAGGACCGTACGGTTGGGTCCTGCCAGCGTGAGCCCGATTACCTGGCCAATCGGTTCATCATCTTCCACCACGAGGATTGTGACTGGAAACTCCCTGCCGGGATCGCTGGTTTCATTAAGCTGTTCGGTCAAGCGCGCGACCAGCGCGCGGATTTCATCTGCTGTTTCAGCGTGCAAAATCCCGTCAGCAGTCGCATACGCGGCTTCGAGACCGAGCGCGGCGCTGGCATCCTTGATGCGCCCCGCTACCCGGTGAATCGTACCGAGCGCGGCGGATCCATGCATGGCCAATTCAGCCGCAGCCCCGTGCAACGCTGCAAGCGTCGCCGAAAATGTTTCTGATGAGCGCGGCAGATCGGTACGCATCCCCATCCTTGGTGCCTGGAAGTCCTGAGCGTTGTTACATAAGGTTTCCAATGATTGCCTGGGGACGGCGTCATTTCTGTAGTCGGGTTGCTCACTTTTGGTAGGGTTTTGGAGGATCAGGCGAAGGAACGTCCGATCAACAGAATGTTCCTGAAGATTTTCTCACGATTCGGAGGTCTGCGCGAGGGTTGGCGATTCCTTCAGAACGCGGATCGCATCGTGATGACTGCTATGATCACCGGATTGGCTCGCGGGCGACCGGTCAGCCCGTGATCTCGCTGGGGGAGCCCGCATCGAGAACCTCACGGACCTTCCGGGCCAGCGCTTCCGCGGAAAATGGCTTCTGTAAATACGCGGTATCGCGGTTAAGCACACCATGTCGCATCACCGCGTCATCGGTGTATCCGGACATGAAAAGCACCTTGACACCCGGCCGCCGCGCGGTGAACTGCTCGGCCAGCACACGCCCGCTGACACCAGGCATAACCACATCAGTCAGCAGCAGATCCACGCGCACAGCGCGTGCGGCGTAGTGGAGTGCAACCTGTCCGTCGGGCGCCTCGAGCACGGTATAGCCGTAGCGCATCAGAATCTGCTTGACTGCCATACGTACGTGCGCAGCGTCTTCGACAATGAGTATGGTCTCCGAGCCGCCAGGCACGCGCTGGGTCCCCTCGAGCTCGCCGACGGGGACTTCGTGCTGTTCCGCCAATGGAAAGTAGATCTTGAAGGTCGCGCCCTGACCGGGCTCACTGTAAACCCAAATGAAGCCGCCGCTTTGTTTGACGATCCCATATACCGTTGCCAATCCGAGACCGGTACCTTTGCCCTGCTCCTTGGTCGTAAAAAAAGGCTCGAAGATGCGGGCACGGGTCGCCGAGTCCATGCCGGCACCGGTATCGGTCATGGCGATCATGACGAACGTCCCGGCCGCGACGGGCCAATGGGTGCGTGCATAATCGGCGCTCAGATCTGCGGTCGCGACTTCGATCGTGAGCCTGCCGCCGGTCGGCATCGCGTCGCGAGCGTTGACCGCGAGGTTCATGATCACCTGTTCGAGCTGTCCGGGATCGATGAGCACGCGCAGGCCACGCTCCTTGAAGACAGTCTCCAGCTTGATGTCTTCGCCAATCAACCGCTTCAGCATCTTCGCGACGGTGGTGACGGTCTCGGTCAGCTCGACGATTCTGGGCTCGATCAGCTGCTGGCGACTGAAGGCTAGTAACTGACGCGTCAGCGACGCCGCAGCTTCAGCCGCCCGCCGAATTTCCTCCAGCCCATCGCGTCGAGGATCGTTTGGCGCAAAGTCCTCCAGCGTCAGGTCCGCATAACTGCTGATGACCGTGAGCAAATTGTTGAAATCATGAGCCACACCTCCGGCCAGGCGCCCAACTGCCTCCATTTTTTGCGCCTGGCGGAATTGGTCCTCCAGCAAACGCTTTTCGGTTACGTCCCGCAATGCGGTTATCCGGCCCGGTCGACCATCCACTGTTGTAGACTTCGCAGTCGCTTCGAGCAAAACTTTCGTGCCGTCCTTGCGCTGGCCGACCAGCTCGTAGGTGCCTTCGAGATTGTCCTCTAGTCTGCGCTGCACTTCTTCGCGAGACTCTTCAGCCACGAAATCCAATACCGCCCGGCCGACGGCTTCGTCCGCGGTGTACCCGAAGGTCTTTTCAAATCCCTTATTGGCTTCGCGAATAATGTCGTTTTCAGCAATGTCCATGGCATCGAACGAGGCTTCTGCCAGGTCGCGAAAACGTGCCTCGCTTTCCTGTAGCGCAATTTCCGCACGATGCTGCCTGGTCACGTCCCGCGCGATGCCCGACAGCCGGTACACCTCATCTCGTTCATTCCGAATCGACACCGCCTTGGTCAGGATCCAGCGCACCTCACCATCGGGCCTCACGATTCGAAAATCGACGTATCCTGACTCCTCACCTCTCTGATTGCGCTCGATGCTCGCGAGCAGTGCGGGACGGTCTTCCTCCACGACCGGATCGATGAAGGAACTTGGATTCTCGTATAAGCTCTGCCGGGTGCGGCCCCAGATCGTTTCGTACGCGGAATTGACGTATAACGTTTCGCTGAACCTCGCATCCATTATGTAGAAAACTTCGTTGATATTCTCCGCCAGCTGCGTGAAGCGTTCTTCACGGTCACGCAATACCTGTTCGGTGCGACGCCGTTCCGTGATGTCCTCTTGCATAGCCAGGAAGTGTGTGATCGTATTATCTGCATCGCGGATCGGAGATATGATCACGGCATCCCAGTAAAGCTCGCCGCTCTTTTGGCGATTCAGGATTTCGCCCTGCCAAACGTCGCCCCGTTTGATGGTCTGCCAGAGTTCCTGGTAGACCTCGGCAGGTACCTCGCCCGATTGCCACATGCGCGGATTGCGGCCAACCACTTCCGCGGCTGAATATCCGCTCACTTTCGTGAACCGTGCATTGACGTATTCGATCGTCCCGGCGGGATCGGTGATAATCACGGAGGCAGGACTCTGGTCTACGGCGAGCATGAGCTTGTGAATCAGGTCCTGGTCACGGGCCCGCTTCCTGGACAACTCGCGCCGTTCCAGTGCGCTACGCACTGCCACAGGCAAACGCGCCAGGTTGCTCTTCAGCACAAGATCGGCTACCCCTTGCTTGACACACTCGATGACCAGCTCATCGCCCAGCGCGTCAGTCAGCAGGATGAAAGGCGTGTCCAGTTTGCGAGCTTGGAGCGCCGCCAAAGCATCCATACCCGTCCCGAAATGCAAACGGTAGTCCGAGACTACTAGATCATGGGATTTGCTGTCCAACCGATCGAGGTAGTCCTCTGCCGAAGCCGCCAGATCTGCGGAAACGTCGAAATATCCTTGCAGTTCGCGCAGCAGGAGGTCGACATCCCTCTGATCATCCGTGCGCATCAGAACCCGGAGAACATTGGTGTGCGTATCGGGACTGCTCATATCGACTTTCCCCAAAACACCGACCGTGGGCGCCAGTCAGGGCCGGACGAGAATGCGGGTAGCCAGCCTTCTTCAAAAATCGTCCATTTTTGACGACGAATGAAAACGCGGCCCAATCTGCGTAACGAAGGTTGTACGGACTGAAGGAATTGGAAACGGTTATGACTACGAGCATTGCTCCAGGGGCAACCCACCGTATGGATAATCTGCCAAGACTAGTAGCGCAATACCTGAGTTCTGATCGTTAACATCTTTTTGAGCAGCGTGCCATGCAGAAGTACTTGTTCTGGAAAGCATGAGCTGATAACCAATTGAGTTGTCGACGTAAGAACTGCTGCAGCCGAAGCGTTCTTGAAGACATCGGAGCCGCGCACGTCAAAACTGCGACTGACCTGCCTGCGGCAGATCCACAGCGTCGAGCAGAAAACAGGAACGAAGCGGGGCTACGGATCGGGTCCCTGCCGTGAGATCATGGTCAGCGTCGTCGGACCGAGGTTACGGAAGCGTCGTTTCCTGGAGATGTGAGGGTGCGCTGCAGCGCCAATGCAGTTGCTCGTCGACGCGACGGCGCAGCGCGTAGGCTGCAACCGGCTCCCCGCGCGTGATGAAGCGAATTGCGTGGCTCGGTCAGCGGTTGTTGTAGACCACCCTGGTCTGCTCGATAGCTACCGCAATGGTCTGGAAACGATCGTCCTGCAGCACCACCGCGGCCGCGCATGGCCACGTCGACGACTGCCGCCGCCGTTAATTTGAAATTGAAATTGAATTTTCTGTTCGTCCAGCCACCAAACAAACGGGTTGTGCTGTCATGTGTCCACGCAGACACGCTAGCCCTCCAACCCTGTGTCCCCCGGTACACGAACCCGCCGTCCCCCTCCCTTGATCCGAACTCGATAACCGCAGCGCCCCAATAGCTTTCGACATTCCGTCCCCTCACCACCAGGTCGGTCACCCGATTGCTTTCTCTCTCCCTGCGAATCAATCGCAAACCCGCGCCGGTCGAGGCGCATAACAGGAGAAGAAGATGTACCAGGTACAGGGCAGTAAACGGATCGTGGTTGGTGCACTCATCATGTCGAGTGCGTTGGTTGCCTGCGGTGAGGAGAAGCAACCTGTGATCGATAAGCCAGTCGTGGTTGCGCAGGTAACGCCGGAGGATAATCAGCTGGTCGTGAGTACGACGGATTCGAACCTGACGCGGCCGAAGCCGGTCAACGTGAAGTATGAAGATGCGGCGAGCGTGTTCCGCAAGGGTCGTTATCCGGAAGCGTTCGAGTTGTTCACCGTGTACGTGGAAGAGAACCCGGAAAATGGTTTTGGCCACTACATGCTCGGCCTGTCGGCCTGGAAATCGGGTGACCACGACACCGCCGAAAAGGCGTTGACGAAGGCGGTCCAGCTGGACAGCGCGAGTGGCAAGGCGCGGACGAACCTCGGGCGTGTATTGCTCGAGCAGGGCAAGGCGAAGGATGCGTTGCCGCATCTGCAGAAGGCGGTCGAGCTGACGCCGGAATCGCATGAAGTCTGGCGCGTGCTGGGTAACGTGCACGCCGAGCTGGGTGGCACCGATGCAGCGATCGCTGCGTACCGCGAAGCGCTGCTGCGCAACCAGAAGGATGCGTGGTCGATGAACAACTACGGCCTGCTGTTGATCAAGCAGGGTCGTTATGAAGATGCGCTGCGGCCGCTGGCGCGTGCAGTCGAGCTGATGCCGGAGTCAGCCGTGTTCCAGAACAACCTCGGCATAGCCTTCGAGGGCAGTGGCTGGCTGGGTGGTGCACGCAACGCGTTCAGCGCAGCGATCGAGTCGGACAGTACGTACGCCAAGTCGAAGATCAGCCTGGAGCGCGTGCTGAAGAACCTGGGTGACCGCACGGATGAGTCGCCGGATGTATCGATTCTGGCGCGCAGCTTCGTCGAGGAGATGCAGAGCTGGCGCACGACCAGTCCGACGGATGCACAGCGGTAAGGCCGGCACGGCATTGACGCCGGCCCTTCGAAAACGGCCCCGTACCTGGAAAGGTGCGGGGCCGTTGTTCTTTTTGCCGGCAATCTAGAACATGCAATTCCATGTTGCTTCACCGTTGTCCTCTTTTATGCCTATCCAGCCCGCCGCGCTGCGAACCGGCCAGCCATGCATCGCGTAGCGGTCAACGCGGTCACCTCTCTCCGGACACCTGGCTTGCCAAGGCCTTGATCCGGTAGCGATGCGATCCGGCTGCGGACCACCGTCGACCATCCTCGCTGACCTCGAGCTTCATCGTGATTAAACCCGTCGGGTCATTCCAACGCAGATCGGTCAACGTTTTGGCAAAAACGCCGTGCTCGGCGAGGTGGACCTGCTGCATGGACACGATGGACTGGAGGCTGGTTTTCAGCGCTGTGTGCGGCCCGGGTGCGGTGAAGATGAGGACGCCGTTTCGCCTGGCTTCAACTCCAAAGACCTGGTGGAGCTCGGTAGCGCAAACCATTTCGATACTTTCGATTGATTTTGGGTCAAGTTGCGCGAGCAATTTCTCCTCTACCGGCTTGGCATCCAGGAGGAAGACATTCTCAGGCGCATTCGGGAAGAGAACGGGAGTCCCGGGTGCGCATTTCAGAGTCTCGGCCCGGTGATTGGGGGCCGACGCCGAAAGCGTAATCAGCAGCGTCAGGGCGAGGCATGCGTGGCAGGTTCTCATACGATATCCATTCCCGGAAAGAGAATGCGCATCATCGACTGGAAGTTGTAAAAGCCTTCTCTACCTGGCAAGTGTCAGGCAGAACGCGAATAATGTGGGTGAACCCATGTTATCCCACTCGATTGTCCGTTGTGTGCTATTTTCAGGGTGGAGTCAGCGCGCTGACTGCAAGTCGGCGCAGTACCTGGAGGGCACATGTCACGAATGGTCATACGTTCAGCTCTGTTGTTGACAATCCTGTTCACGGCGCCGGCTACCGCACAGCAATGGTCTGCGCAGCGAGTGCTGAGTATAGGCGAAAACGAGGGGATGAGTTTTGGCGGGATTTCCGGCATTGCCACTGCGCCGGACGGCAAATTCTTCGTGCTGGACCGGATGGAGTCGCGCGTGCACGTGTTCAGCGCCGCGGGCAAGCTCGAGAAAACGTTCGGCAAACGGGGTGCGGGGCCGGGCGAGCTCAGCAACCTGGCAATGGAGATCCTGTATTCGCGCGGGCAGATCGCAATCATCGATGCGATGAACCAGCGCATCAGCCTGTTCGGCGCGGATGGCTCGTTCGTGAACTCGCGGCCGCTCATGATCATGCAGGGCATGCCCACCGCCTGGACTGCCGCCGGCGACCGACTGGTCTACCTCGCGCGGCCGTTGCCGGGTCCAGCGGCCGCGCAGATGGGTGGCATCACGAAGCACACCGTGTTTGCGGTCGATCCGCGTAACAGTTCGCCGCCCGACACACTCCTGCGCATTGACCTGCCGCCCGACAGCGAGGCAAGCATGAGCGGAAATTCCATCAAGATGAAGATGAACATGCGAGTGCCGCAGCTGCAGCTGGCCGGCGATGGTGGCGCTCGCATACTGCTGGCCCAGAGCGACACGTATCGCATTCGGCTGCTGTCGCCCGATGGCAAAACCACCGGCACGCTCACGCGAGCCGTCACGCGTCATCGCTACTCGAGCGCGGAGCTCGCCCGCTTCAAGCAGCAGGCAGACAGTACGCTGGATGCGGCCATGAAATCGGGTGCCGCGGCCGCACGTGGTCGCGGAATGCCCCGGCCCGAGATCGAATACATTCTGCCGGAGTATGCACCGGCCCTGGGCGGCATGATTGCCGGCGATCGCTTCGTGCTGGTCTCACGCAGTATCGATTTCGACCAGGCCAGGCAAGCCGACTGGGATGTGCTGGGCTATGACGGCAAGCTGCTGGGCACGTTGCGCCTGCCGCCGGCTTTCACACCGCGCTCGCTCAGGGGAGACCGGCTCTTCGGCATCGAGAAGGATGAGCTCGACATCGAGTCGATCGCGGTGTACAGGATCGCGCCGCGGTGAATCACGCGATGGACTGCAGCGAATCGAAAGTGCCGGCTGGGGAATAGGGAGCGCAGCAATTCGGCAGTGATGGCTTGGGAATGTGGAATTGCGAGTGAATCGACTGACAGTGGCGTTGGCCACTGGGGAATAAGGATCGCAGCGGACCGGCAGTGCCGACTTGGGAATGTGGAAATGGGAATACGGGAATAGGGAATTGGGAGTAAATCGACGGCCAGCCCGATCGATGATCCCCGATCCATATTCCCTTCTTTTCCATATTCCCTATTCCGTATTCCCTATTCCGTATTCCCTATTCCCCAATTCCCAGCTCGCATTGCCAAACCGCTGTGATCCTTATTTCCCAGCCGGCACGGTCGAACCGCTACGCTCCCCATTCCCAAGCCGTCACTGCCGAATTGCTGCGCTCCCTAATTCCCAGCCGGCACCACCAAATCGCGATCCCGTTCAGTGAATCTGGCCGCGCACCTCGCCGGGCGGGAACCGTGAAGTGTGCACGTTGACGTAAGTATTCCCGGCGCGCATTTGCTCCAGCAGCCCGGCTACGCCCTGACCAGCGAGTCCGCCGATTACCTGTGCATCTGTGATCGTGCCTTCGGCCAGGATGCCCTGGCTCGTTCCCTCGATCAGTTGCGCGGGCGGCGCCGCAGGATACAGCCAGACCACGATGCCGCCGTTGACGCCACGAGCCGCCTGGTGGATATGCGACTGCGTTACGTTCTCGATGTTCGCCACAATCAGCTTGTAACTCAGCGTCCCATCATCATTGAGCTTGAAGGTCGCGTTTCCCTGCGCTCGAGAATCGTTGGCCGGCACCTCCTCGGAGCCGGAGGCGTGCGCCCGGAACTGGGTCGCCACGTGGGCGAAGACCGGCACGACCAGGACATCCGGCTCGGTCGAAAGTTTGACGTCGGAATCAGCACAGGCTGCCATCAAGGAGACGGTAAGGAATACGCTTGCTGTTTTGCGCATCGGGCACCTCGGCAAAGTGGTAGCGTTTTACGACCATGCGGTTACCTAATGCACGATGGTACTGCCGGGTTCGTGAAGGGCTGCGCCAGCTTTGCCAGATCGGGCCGGTTTGGCCCGGTCAGCACGACGACGCAACGCACTCACGAATGCGTGGTCAGCAACCCCACGATCTCCTGGTGCCACAGGGGTGGTTGACATCCCTGATCCTTTATCCCTGCAAACCGAGCCGGGGGACTCCCCTTGTCTTTTATCGGGGGACCCCCCATATTGCAGGCGCAATGTGGATCGGCGGATTCACACTGCGATGTATCAAGCCCTTTTGGGGGGGCTGGTCATTAGTTCCGGTCGGATAGAGTGGAAGCTGTCCGATCCGGCAACAGGCCGCGGCAAGCAATTGTCGCGGCCTTGTTGCATCGTTTGCAATCGAAAACTCTCAGCGTTGAATGGCCCGCGGATCACCGATGCGCTTGAAGTAGGCACGCAGGTTGTCCGGCCGGTAGGATGGCAGAGTATCCCAGCGCGTGATGGCACTGGGATGCACGGTCTGAGACGGGCCAACCCCAATGACGCGGTCAATTCCCTTTGTAACCCGATACATGCCGGTCTTCGAGTTGTGAATGAAGCCCTCAGGTTTGCCTTTCAGCGTCTTTGAGGCCGTGACCTGTTTGTCGAAGGCGAGGCCTGCCACCTCGGCGTTGTCCATCATCCATTGCAGCGTGATGTTGGAGAGGTCGGTTTCGGCGTAGCCACCGCCGACGTCGCTGTGCACGCCGGAGAACCAGGTCTGCGAAACGAGCTGGCCGGGTTTCGGCTTCTCCACCCAGAGGGTGGGCTCGAATGGTGCGCGCTGTTCGTCGATCGCCAGTGCGTGAAAGGCAAACTGCACGGTGCCGCTGAGCTCGGTATCGT
Source organism: Gemmatimonadota bacterium (assembly GCA_040902615.1). Classification (GTDB taxonomy): domain Bacteria; phylum Gemmatimonadota; class Gemmatimonadetes; order Longimicrobiales; family RSA9; genus JBBDWZ01. Next base: position 20,280 of record JBBDWZ010000181.1, read on the forward strand.
GGAAGAGGTATTTCCTTCGAGTCATTCCGCGCAAACCACGCAACGGAATACCGAGCGACCCAACCGTGTCCCAGACACCGATGCACTTGATCGGAATCGGATCGGCGCCGCAGCAGGAGTGACGGGCTCGGAATCCGGCCGCCTCGGCATCGTCCGGATGGATGCGATCGTCGTGGTAGATATTCAAGGCTTCCGTGTACAACTGCACATGCCCGCGGTCGAGGATGCCGCACTTGCGGATCAATCCCGCGATGCTGCGGGCACAGAAAGCGCCGCGGCTGAAACCGAACAGGAAGACATCATCGCCGGGTTCGTAGTTGGCGATGAGGAAACGGTAGGCATCGAAGATGTTGTCCACCAACCCGTCGCCAAACGCACCGCCGGTAAACCGATCGACTGCGTTGCCGGTGCCGACTCCCTGGTCATAGAAAATGATTTGAGGCACCGAATTGGTTGGATCCCGTTTGGCGATGCGATAGGCCAGCTTGACGACGTTGGTGGGACAGGGCGCGCCGTTACTCTGCTGGTCCGCGCGGTTCCAGGTGCCGTCGCAGCACACGATCAGTCGCTTCATGCCGGGCGTCGGAGCCAGGCCAGCGGCCGGAAACACTCCGCGTTGGTACCGCGGGAATACGCGTCGGCCGGCGAACCCGCCAAACCCCACTTGTTCATGGATCCAGGCCCTGGTCAGGGATTCGACTGACCGAGTCGGCTGGAGGTTTCGATGACGCTGCCCGCAGGGCGTCGAGGATCGCGTTGATCATGATGGTGCGCTGCTCCGCGGCGGAAATCGCTGCCGGCCGATCGCCCGGTTGAAAACCGTACCACCCGAACTGCGAGTGATTGCCACCTTCGATCCAGATCCACCTCGTAGTTGGCGGCAACCTCTCCCGATTCTGTTCCACCTCAGCCCGACTGGCAAGGCCGTCCTTGGTGCCGACGATCTTCGTGGTCGGAATCGTAATCGAACTGAGGTCAATATCCCGCGGGTGCGATGTACCGATCAAGACGATGCCGGCCAGGCCGGCGGGCGCACGCAGAGCCAGGTTGGACACGACCACGCCACCGCGAGAATGACCTGCCGCAACCCACGGTCGTGAAGTCTGCTGATCGCGCAGCACACGATCCAGTCGCATGCCCAACTCGGAATCATCGGCTCCGCCGAACGCGCCACGGCGCGGCAACTCGACGATGAAAGCAGGATGCCCGCGCGCGGCTGCGGCCCGTGCGATCGGCGCGTACGCTCGCGGATCGACCAGCGCACCCGGAAAAAACACGAGCGACGCGGTGGTGTCAGAGGTAGTTAGTGCAGAGCGGAAGTGCCACACACCCGCAGCCTTTCCGACATCGACTTGCGGGTCGGCGGTAGCGGCGCGGCGCGCTTCCGATGATGAGCGATACGCGATGAGCGACCAGGCAGTGAAAACGACGAAGAAGGTCAAGCCGAGCGTAATCCAGACCTTGTGAACTACTTTCCGAACCGCTCGGACTCGCGGGTTCACTTTCACTTCAGCCTTTTGGATTTGATCAGCGGATACTTCCGCACGTACTGGATGTCCAGCTCATCACGCCACACGCCGAGCACCCAATCCTCGCCGATTTCATGGACATCGAAGGTACGCGGCATGGTCACCTCGCCGAGGTAACGACCGTTCATATCCAGAACTACCCAGCGCCGGACCTCAGTCAGCGTCGGCCGCGCCGAATTCGGGCTAAAAGTAGAGTAGTCGTAGAAGGCAACGGCGTCTGTGTGATCGTACTCACGAACCCAGAGGTTGCCGGCCTGATCGAAACGCAATTCCGCGAATGCCGGCCGCGGTCCACCGATTGCTGACGCCAGTCTATTCTCCAGGTTGCGTCGCTCGTCGTCATTGCCGCGCCACGGATTGAACACGTAATCGCGAAAACGTTGAACGTCGGCCGCACTCACGTTTCGTTCGCGACCCGCCACGCGCATGATTCGGGTGATGCCTTTCGCGTCACGCAGCTCGACCTGGAACGTTTCGCCGAAGCCGGTGGCGAATACGCCGTCCCGCCCAGCGAGCGAGAGCACGCGGCCGAACAGTTGCAGCGAGTAACCCATACCTTCGTGTGCCGTACCTCGACTCCACGCTCTCTCTTCAGCCGGCAGCGAGTCGATTACGGCCTGCTGTTTACCATCCAGGTCATACCATGCCAGAAGCAACGAATCGCGGTATATACCAGGCGACGTGTGGGTGCGAGTGTGCCAAAGTTCGCCGATCAAGCGGTTACCAGCGCAGGTTCGCGTACGAGCCCAGGGCCGCGGCGCCATTGTTCTGATGTGCGCGCCGGGTGACACGTAGGCCGCAATCGATCGTGACACAACAACGAACACCGTGTCACCGCCACAAACAAAGGAGTTCCGCACCGATTCACGGCGCGGCGGAAACTCGCCCGGTCCGGTTCCACGCCGGCCGATCCGTCCCAACAGTCCGCCTGCCGCATCAAAGAACATCACACTCGGTGCCCAGGCATCCACCACCGCGACCGTGCCGCCGCTCAAACTGTGCACGCCGGAGATGTAGCCAAACTCCCGCACAGAATCGCCTGCGATCCCAGCGCCGATCTCCAGGGTCGGCTGTTCACCGAGTCGCCAGCGCGTGTGGTCATCCCAGATCGGCGTGCGGCTCTCCACGATCTCGATGCCCGCACTATCTCGTGCCGAGTAGGACGCCTTGTCTGATGTTGTGCCAGCATCGCAGCTCGCGAGCAGAGCCAGACTGACGGCGACGAGCGTGAATCGCCTCACTTGAGCGCCTTGAGTGCCGCTTCCGCTTGCTTCTTGTAATGCTCGTCGTTGGGGTCGCTGAGAGGAAGATCGAGCGCGAGCTGAAGGTGCTTGCGCGCATCGGCGTTGCGCTTGCGTAGCGCATACAGGCGGCCGAGGTCGAGGTGATGGATGATCACATCGGGCCTCAAGGCGGTTGCCTGTTCCAGGTTGCTCACGGCGTTCTCCCAGCTCGCTTCGCTGAACACCTTGCCACCGAGCAGGTTCTTGGCCATGAAGCGCGCGACGGAGTTGAGCTCCATCACGCTCTGGTGCCAGACCCCGAGGACATGCAGCGCGCCGTCGTGTTTCGGGTTGGCCCCAAGTGCAGCCAGGGCCTGCTCGCGGACTTCGACTGCGTACTTCACGCGGTCGCGCGGACCGAGTGACAGCGCGATCCTGCCGATTGCGCGGGACAGCGCGAAATGGCCTTCGGCATCAGCCGGATTGGCTGCTACGGCGCGTCGAGCGTATTGCTCGGACCGGGTATACAACTCTTTTTGTTTGGCTGCGTCCGGCTCGAACTCGCCGAGCGTTACGGCGTAGACCGACGCATTCCATAGGGCAACATAATTGGTCGGCTCCCTGGCGATGACCTCTTCGTGCCGTTGCAGCTCGACCCGCGCATCGGGCACCTGCTGAAGTGTGCGCGATAGCGAGGCGGGTGTGGTGCCGCCAACCTTTAATGGCACCAGCAAGCCGAGCAGAAGCGCGGCACGAATCTGCGTTTTCACGGGTTGGTAACTCACTCTGCTTCTCCGCGTTCTATGAAACGGTAGCTCGTCGCCCTACCTGACCTCGCGTCGCTGCGATACGTCGCCATTGGGAATCACCACCGCGAACCAGGGCTCAGTCGCGACCGTGCGGCGAGCCCTCCACTCGAGAACCACCGGCCCGCCGGCTGGTCGGGGAACGGAGCGGGCCGCGCGATCGATCACCAGGTTCTCGGAACGCACAGTCAACGTCTTCACACGAGGGTCGGTCACGGTTACGCGAATCGTCAGTTCACCGTTCGCTGTGGCCGTTGAGGTCACGGCAAACCCAGGCGAAAGAGCCGGCATCGGCGCGACCAGGTCCTCCATCAGCCAGAGCCAGCGGCTCGTGGAATGGACCCAGACTTCCTTGTAGACGTACATGTTCTGCGACGGCCAATACGGCAGATCGGTGACGCCGCGGCTTTGCATGCCGACCGGCAGTGAGCCGACGAAATCGCCGGATGATACGCTGTATTGCTGCGCCCAGTCGTAACCCTCGCCGTACATCGTGCTCTGCACGAATGGGTTCCTGCCGACGATCCACTGCGCCTGCTGCTGCGCGAGACTCAGCCCTGCACTGTCGCCGCGCAATCGCGACGCTGTGGACAGCGCTTTCGCCTGCGCGAGCAGCACACCGTAGTTGCCGCGCCGGGCAAACCAGACCGGGAACGCACGCAGATACCACGCGCCGCCCATCGGCATCCCCTCCAGCACCTGCGCGCGATAC
>JBBDWZ010000182.1:0-24445 GCA_040902615.1 Gemmatimonadota bacterium
TGCATCCATCCGCCGAAGGAGCGAACCCCCGAACCCCCGAACCCCCGAACCCCCAGGCAGTTTGCGAACGCCGCCCCCAAACCCCATTCTCGGGGTCTGCCAAGCCGGTAGGGGTATCGCCCAAAAGCAGTGTCTGATGCGTATGACCAACGACCCCATCTCGACCGATCCCGAACGCTGGGAAGCCCTGGGCCGTTACCTCACCGGCGAGAGTACGGCTGAGGAAGCGGCGGCCATGCGCGCCTGGCTGGCCCAGGATCCGGCTCGTGAGCGGGCCGCCGAGGCACTGGGTCGTACGATGGGGCGAGTCGCATTTACACCACCGGCCGACCTCGATGTCGAGGCGGCACTAAGCAGAGTCAAACAACGTCGCACTGAATCCGGCGTGGTGCCTCTATCCAGGCCGGCGGCCCAGGAACCGCCGACTCGCAGGTGGACTACTACGTTATTCCGGATTGCGGCCGCTGTGGTCCTGCTCCTTGGGACCAGCCTGTGGTGGCGGGCCTCGCAAACTGACCGGGACACTCCGTCCTCGGCGCAGGCGTTTGCCACCGCGATCGGGCAGACCGATTCGCTTACACTGAGTGATGGCACACGCGTGATCCTTGCACCGGCCAGCCGGTTGACGATAGCGGTCGACTACAACGAAAAGGACCGACTGGTCAGGCTGGATGGTGAAGCGCTCTTCGACGTGCCGCACGATGACGCGAAGCCGTTCACCGTGCTGGCCGGACTCGCAACCATCAGGGATCTGGGCACCACTTTCACAGTGCGGAATGATGATGCGCAGCAGGTACGTGTGGCAGTGACATCAGGATCGGTTTTGCTGCGCGCCGTCAGTGCGACGCCCGATACCGGTGTCGTGCTGCACGCCGGTGAGCGCGGCCTGGTAACACGAACCGGCAAAACCAGCGTCATGGGTGGTGGGATTCCGGAGGCCGCACTGGCCTGGACGCGCGGAACGCTGGTCTTCGACAACGCTACCTTGAGCCAGGTCAAGCTGGAGCTGAAACGCTGGTATGGTATTGAACTGCAGCTGTCCGATTCCGCACTTGCGCAGCGGACCATTACCGCAACCTTCGATCGTGTGCCGATTGCCCAGGTGCTGAACGTCATCGCGCTGGCACTGGGACTGAACGTCGATCGCAGCGGCGATACGGCGGTGATCCGGCGATGATCCGACGCGCCCTGATCCTGAATGCTCTTGCCTTGTCGATCACACTGCCCGCCGCGGCGCAATCGCGCTGCGAACCCGCGAGTGCTGCGCCGCAAAAACCCTGGGCTGCTCCACTCGATCGTACGATCACCATCCGTACTGCACAGGGCACATTGCGTGAAGTTCTCGATCGTATCGCCGCGGCCGGCCAGGTCAGGCTTTCCTACAGCCCGCAGTTGCTGATGCTGGACGCACCGGTGTGTATTGGTTACCTGAACATTGCGTTGGGCGATGCATTGGCGGCGTTGCTGCGCGGCACCGCGGTCGAACCCGTGACCGGCGGTACCGACCAGATCGTGTTGGCGCCGGTCCGGCACAGCCTGATCGCGCCGGTCGGCCTTTCGATGGTCGTACCCATCATTACGCTGCCGCCGGTAGTGGCCACGGTGAACGCGCTCCGGCCGGCGCAACTGGCTGCTCCGACCACAACTGCGATCATCGACGGCAGTGCTCTGGCCAGCCGGTCGAATGGCGCACTGGCCCAGGCATTGAATGGCGCGGTTCCCGGACTCTGGGTGTGGAATACATCGCCGGTGAGTCTGCTCACACACTATGGCAGCGTGCGCGGCGCATCATCGTTCGGGCTCAGTGCACCAAAGATCTACATCGATGGCATCGAGGTCGCGAATCCGCTGCTGCTTTCACGCATCACACCGGACGCGATCGAGCGGATCGAATTCATTCGCGGCCCGCAAGGCGCCGCATTGTATGGAGCCGATGCGATCAGCGGCGTGACCAACATCATTACCCGTCACGAGCGCGTGGATGCTGGTGAGCCGCGCATTCGGGTGCGCAGCAATGTCGGCGCGAGTGGCACTGATTACGCCCCAACGGCCGCGCTCGGCCAGGAGCACACACTGAGTTTCCGCACGGGCGCCAACGACCGGACAGCCGGTTTCAACGTTCAGTTCGGCACGACCGGTGAGTACGTTCCGGGTGCGTTTGCACAGCACATCAATGCGGACGGCACCATGCAGTGGGTCGGTCCTCGCTCGGTGGTGAGTGGCACGTTGCGATTCTCCAATCAGTCCAGCGGATCACCACTCAGCCCGCTGTTCACCGGTCAAGCCGCCGAGCTGTCGGCTTTCTCGGCGGCCCGTCAGTCACTGCAGCTGTATACGCTGGGTGTGCAGACTTCCTTTCAGCCCAGTGAACAGTGGCAGCATTCCCTGATTGCGGGTCTGGACGGCTACACGCTGCACGGCGGTTCTCGGGCGGCCTCCTACCTGCTCTCGCCGGCCGATTCCGCGCTGCGTGCAGCGGGTTCGAGCGCGTTGCGCTCCACACTGCGTTTGCGCAGCACGGCCGAGCTGGTCAACACGCCGCTGGTCGATGCGTCGATCGCCCTCGCCGCCGAGCACTCACTGCTCCAGCAGCAAGGCCTGATGGACGTGCGCGGAAATTCAGGCCTGAGTGCGCAGCTTAGCACTACCTTCGCGGAACGCCTTTTCGTCACGGGCGGGTTGCGGCTGGATCGCCAGAGCTCGAACGCGGCTGCCGCCGGCACCGCCTGGCTGCCGACGGTCGGCATGTCCTACCTGGTCGGCGGACCGGTCAGTCTGAAACTGCGAGGCGCGTACGGCAAAAGCATTCGCTGGCCGCAGCTGACCGGTCGCGCTGAAAGCTGGCGTTACACACCCGCGCGGACGGAGCGCATCGCGCTCGAGCCCGAGCAGCAGGACGGCGTCGAAGCCGGTTTCGACCTCGGCCTTGGCCGGAACCTGAACCTGCAGGTCACACGCTTCGACCAGACCGCATCGGGACTGGTGCAGCGCGTCGCCGGAACCGGCATCGCACCTGCGCACGATCGGTCGCCGGCCGGATCCCAACTGCAGAACGTGGGTGAAGTCGGCAATCACGGCTGGGAAATGCAGGCATCATGGCAACACGGCCAGTTCGCGCTGGCCGGCACGCTCTCTTTGGTGGATAGCCGCGTGAATCGCCTGGCCGACAATTACGAAGGTGATTTGCAGGCCGGCGATCGCATGCTGGCTGTGCCGGCGCAAACGGTTGGGCTGATGGCCGCGTGGACCGGGGATCGCTGGTCGACTTCGGTCACCGCCGCGCGTGCATCAGACTGGATCAATTACGATCGCGTCGCGCTGGCCAGAGCGTTCGACACAGCGCAATCCGGCCAATTACCCGGCTCTCAGCTCCGCGAGTACTGGCGCGCCTATGATGGCTTCACCCGTTTGCATGTGGTGCTTGCCCACGAAGTGCGCTCTGGCCTTCTGCTCACACTGACCGGTGACAACCTGCTGAACCATCAAATCGGCGAGCCGGACAATGTCACCATCACGCCCGGCCGCACGCTCTCGATCGGACTGCGCACCTCGTTCTAGCAAAGCTCCGAACCAGCACCGGGACGGCTGGGGCCCGTAATCGTCAATCGTACTCGTGCTCGTGCTCGTCTGTTGATTCGTTATATCTTTCGGCGTGTCCACGCTGCCGACCAACCTGACCGATGCCTTGATTGCCGGGCGGTACCAGCTGCAGAGCGCGCTGGGCCGCGGTTCGTTCGGGCACACCTTCCTGGCCCGCGATCGCCACACGGATCGCAACGTTGCGATCAAGCTGCTGGATCCGCGCAGCATGGCCGACTGGAAGGATGCGGAGCGGTTCGAGCGCGAGGCTGCGGTGCTGAAGTCGCTGCGGCACCATGGAATCCCCGAAGTCCATGAGCTGATCAAGGACCAGTGGCAGGGCGCCGAGGCGGCGTTCCTGGTCATGGAGTATGTCGACGGCACATCGCTCGCCCAGTTGATCGATGAGCATCGGCAGCTCGACCCGGCCGACGTAATCAACAGCTGCCTCGAGCTGCTGAGCATCCTCGAGTACCTGCACAGCCGCGTGCCACCGGTTCTCCATCGCGATATCAAGCCGGCCAACATCATCGTGCGTGCGAATGGACTGCCCGCGCTGGTCGACTTTGGATCGGTGCGTCGCGTGTTCATGGGGCCGGATGAATTCGGCTCGACCGTGGCGGGCACCTATGGCTACATGCCGTACGAGCAGTACATGGGACAGGCCACGCCGGCGAGTGATCTCTACGCGCTGGGCGCTACACTCCTGCATCTGGTAACCGGCCGGCCACCGCGTGAATTCATGACCGACCAGGGCCGGATCCAGGTGCCGGAGACGCTGCCCGGCGATTCACGGTTGCGTCCGGTCATCGCGCAGATGCTGAAGCCGTCACCGGCCGAGCGCTTTCAGAGCGCACGCGCGGCGCGGCAGGCCTTGATCACGGCGCCGAGTGTGGCGGTTGCGGCGCGGCGCACTCGCGCATCGGTCCTGAACGAAAGCCATGCGGCCCTGAAGGAGCCCGGACCGCGGCCCATCAAGGGAAAGACCAAAGAGCTGCTCGACAATGTCTCGCCCGGCATGCTCGAGCTCATGGATGGTTCGGCCAAGCCGGGCGATGTACCCGGACTCTTCGACGGACTGTCCCTCGCTTTCTTTTCCGTGCTCACGGCCGGTGTGCTGCCGATCGTGTTCTTCAGCATGGCCCGCGCGCGGCGCCGGCGGTTGAAGCGCTTCATTCGCGAAGGATCTCCCGTGACGGCCGACATCATCAGCATCGAAAAGGACAAACTCCCGTTCGATAGCGCGATCGCGCGCGTGACCTACCAGTTCGATGCCGATGGCGATCTGCATCGCGACGCGGATACCGTGCTGCCCATGATTGCCGCGCGCTGGCAGCCCGGTGATCGCATCCAGGTGCTGTACCTGCCGGAGTTGGATTACGACAGCGTCATCATCAGTACGAGCTGACCCGTGATCCCGCCCCGCAGTCTCGCCGTTCCGGCATTGGTGGTGTTCATTACCGCTTCGATGGCAAAGGCTCCGCACAATACGCAGGCGGCCGCGTCTACACCGTGCAGCACGGGAGCGAACGCGGTGCTGCCACCCAGTCGTGATCTCTATTGCATTGAGCTGGTTCCGGTGCCGGTTGCGGCGCTCGAGCGCACCAGTGCGACATTTGAATTGAACCGCATACCATCGCCCTTCGGCGCCAATGTCACGCGTGACGGCGCCATCGTGTATTCAGCGGTGCTGCGCGCGGAGAACCTGCCCGAGCCGTCGGTCGTTCAGCCAGGCGCGCGCGTGTGGGTCGCCTGGATCGCGACACCCGTGATGAGCCCGACGCTCAAGCTCGGCGTGATCCGCAACGGAGTCACGGCCTTACCGAATGTGGACTGGATGAAGTTCCTGGTACTGGTCACCGCGGAGCAGTCGGCCGATGTCACTGAGCCGACCGGTCGCCCCGCGCTGCGCGGCTTCTCAGCCAGCTGGCGCATGCAGCCGCCGGACCTGACCCAGTTCCTCTATGGCTCAGTCACCGACTCGACCCGGGCGCCTGCCACGGATCCGCATGCCGGACATGCAACTCCCGCCGCTACCAGCGCCAGCGCGATCGCGAAATGGATTCATCCGCCGATGCCGCGCGGACTGGCGATGATGCCATCCGAGATGCAGTTGCCGCCGCCGAAAACATCACCGTATCTGCCGAATCCCGCGGTAACCGTGCCCGCTGCCAGGCCTCGCGAGATCGTGCGCGTGGAGGATGGCGATACTGTCTTCCTCACCGCGGGCTTTGTGCGCCAGACAGTCAACGGTCAATCGTTCATTGGCTATGGCTACAATGGGCAGGTGCCTGGGCCTATCATCTGGGCGCCGCAGGGTGCGAAAGTGCTGGTCCGCTATCGCAACCGCATCGAGTGGCCCAACACCGTGCACTGGCACGGCATCCGGCTCGAGAACCGCTTCGATGGCGTGCCCGACCTGACCCAGGCACCGGTTCCGCCCAATGGCGATTTCGATTACATCGTGCATTTCCGCGATTCCGGTCTCTACTGGTATCACCCTCACGTGCGCGAGGACATCCTCAAGGACCTCGGTCTCTACGGCAATCTGATGGTGCGCGCTCCGCATGAGGAGTACAGCGCCGCGAATCGCGAAGAAGTTTTGATGCTGGATGACATGGAGATCTCGGCAGAAGGTGTGATCCCTTATGGTACTGATCGGGCTACGCACGCGCTCATGGGCCGCATGGGCAACGTCTTCCTCGTCAACGGCAGGACCGACTGGTCAGTGCAGGTGAATCGCGGCGAGGTCGTGCGTTTCTTTCTGACCAACGTCACCAACTCGCGCACCTTCAACGTGTCGTTCGGCAATGCACGCATCAAAGTGCTGGGCTCGGACGTCGGCAACTTCGAACGCGAGGAGTGGGTGCAGAGCGTGGTGGTTGCGCCGGCTGAGCGCTACATCGTCAATGTGCGGTTCGAAGCGACCGGCCGCGTTGCCATCGAGAATCGGGTGATAGCAATCGATCACACGTTTGGCCGCTTCATCGAGCAGGTCGACACGCTCGGGACCGTGCGGGTCGGCGCCGCGCGAGCAGCGCCCGATCACAGCAGCGCATTCACGGCGCTGCGTACGCACTCCAGCGTGGTCGCCGACATCGACCGTTATCGCGGGCAGTTCAATCGGCCGGTCGACAAGCAGCTGGCCATCCGGATGGAATCGCAGAACCTGCCGTTCGTGGTCGATCGCTTCCTTCGTTTCGACTCGGTCTACTTCCACCCGGTCGAGTGGAGCGGCACCATGCCGATGATGAACTGGAATGCAACCACGGCTGAAGTGAAGTGGATTCTCGAGGAGCCCGGCACCGGCCGCCGGAATATGGACATCAAGTGGGACTTCCGGGTGGGCGACCTGGTCAAAATCCGGATCGCCAACCTGCGGGAGACGCTGCATGGCATGCAGCACCCCATTCATTTCCATGGCCAGCGCTTTCTGGTCCTCGAGCAGAACGGCGTCCGCAATACCAATCTGGCCTGGAAGGACACCTTCCTGTTGCCGGCGGGCAATACAGCCGACATTCTGTTGGAAGTATCCAATCCCGGCTCCTGGATGGCGCACTGCCATATCTCGGAGCACATGGAATCCGGGATGATGATGTCGTTTACAGCACGTTGAGCGCGGAGGCTCTTATGAGTAGGAACCTGGCGGGGTTTTGGACTGCCTCGGTGGCGGGCGCGGTCGCGCTGGCGGTGGCGGGCGGGAGTGCGCAGGCGCAGCGCGCCTCCAATTTGAGTGAGCAAACCCGTCAGCTGGTCACGACCGATGCACAGGTGATCGCGCTGACGCACGTGAAGGTGATCGATGGTACGGGCAAGCCGGCGCAGGATGATCAAACCATCGTGATCGACAACGGCCGCATCAGCGCAGTCGGCAAGAGCAGTGATGTGCGGCCGCCGAATGGTGCGCAGGTGATGGACCTCACTGGCCACACGGTGATCCCCGGCCTGGTTGGTTTGCACGATCACCTGTACTACACGGCAGCCGGCAACCGCTCCGCGCAGCTCACCTTCAGTGCGCCGCGTCTGTACCTGGGTTCCGGTGTCACCACCGTGCGCACCACCGGCAGCCGCGCGCCCTATGTCGAGATCAACCTCAAGGCCGAAGTCGACAAGGGCCGCGCGATTGGTCCGCGTATCCACATCACCGCGCCGTATATCACCGGCGGTACCGGCAGCGCGACCCAAACGATGACGCTGTTGTCGAATCCGGAGCAGGCCAGGCGCTTCGTGGCCTACTGGGCTGCCGAAGGCGCGACCTGGCTGAAGTCGTATACCAACATCGGCCGCTCCGAGCTGAAGGCCGCAATCGACGAGGCGCACAAGCAGGGCATCAAGGTGACCGGCCACCTCTGCTCGGTCAGCTTCCTCGAGGCGGTCGAGATGGGCATCGATGGCCTGGAGCACGGCCTTTACGCCAACTCCGATTATGTCACCGACAAGCAGCCTGATATCTGCCCCACCTCGATGGTCGCAGCGGGTGCGGCACTCAAGACCAGCGATCCCATGATCCAGAAGACCTTCAAGGCGATGGTCGACAAGAAGGTGCCGATGACGTCGACGCTGGTCGTGTACGAGTTGTTCGTGCCGAACCGCCCAACCAAGGATCAGCGCACACTTGATGCGATGGCGCCGGAAGTCCGCACCGACTACCTGGCTGCACGCGCGCAGATCGACGCCAACACGAGCCCGGTCGGCCTCGAGCGATTCAAGGCCGCAATGGCGTACGAGAAAGCCTTCGTGGAAGCTGGTGGCTTGCTGGGTGCGGGTGTCGATCCGACCGGCAATGGCGGCGCGCTCCCCGGCTACGGCGATCAGCGCAACTACGAGTTATTGATCGAGGCCGGCTTCACGCCGCTGCAGGTGGTGCAGATCATGTCATTGAACGGAGCGAGGATCCTCGGCGTCGATCGCGACCTCGGCTCTGTCGAGAAGGGCAAGCTGGCTGACCTGGTCGTGCTGCGCGGCGATCTGACCACCGAGCCATCGGTCATCCGCAACACGGTCACCATCTTCAAGGATGGAATCGGCTTCGATTCCATGAAGATGCTCGACTCCGTGAAGGGCCTGGTCGGCATCCGGTAGAGCTACGAGCGAGGAGCGACGAGCTCCTCGCTCCTCGCTTACTGTCCACGGCCGCCACGTCCTGACGCAGCGGCAGCAGCCTTGAAAGTCCCCAGTCCATCCACGCGCACCTCGATCGGCTTGCCGGTCGCATCCAGCGTGAACGTCGCAAAACCGCCGGGTCCGGTCAGAGCGCTGGTATTCTGCCAGTCAATGCGGAACGAGTTGTATTGCCAGGGCGCCAATGTGGCGGTAAAGCCCGGATGGAAGCGCAGGGTGAGTTGGTTGTTGATCGCGCTCACCACGACACTGCCGGTCAGCGAGTCCGAGTAGGTTCCCGCGTACTGCTCGAGCGGCAGCGTAAACATCGGACCGGCGGCCTTTTCTGTTTCCATCGTCTTCAGCCGCTCGGCCGCCTGCGTTTCCTGTGCTTTGGCCCGCGTGAACGCGAGTCCGTTCCAGTCCCGCTGCGGCAGTCCAAGTGCAACGTCGAAGATGTGATTGGTCAATGCGGTGTGCATCGTGTGCGGCGACCGATTGGTCAGCACGACCACGCCAATCTGGTCTTCGGGCAGAAACATCATCTCGGTCAACATGCCGTCGATCGCACCGCCGTGGCGCAGCAGCCTGTGGCCGCGGTAATAATCGACGAACCAGCCCATGCCGTAACCGATTGCGGTCGACGTGCTGTCCGTAATGAAGGGGGGTGCACCGTTGGTCGAGATCAGCGACCGCATCTGGGTCATTGATGCAGCAGCCACCAGCCGCTTGCCGGCATGAACTCCATTGCCGAGCTGCAGGCGCAGATACTCCGCCATGTCGCGCGCTGAAGAGTACTGGCCGCCAGCAGGTGCGATATTGTCAGTGGCACGGTGCGGAATTGGTGCCAGCTTGCCCTTCACCGGCGTATGGGGCGTGGCCACATTGTGCTGGGCTGTGATCTGCTGCGAATGGGCCAGCGTCGACGTCATGCCGAGCGGCAACAGCAGCCGGTTGCGGAGCACCCCTTCCCAGGTGCCGCCACCCGCGGCGGCCGCGGCTTCTCCCGCAACCATGATCATCAGGTTGTTGTAAAGGAATCGGCTTCGAAAACTGGAGCTCAGCTTGAGGAAGCGCAGCCGGTCGATGACCTCGGCGCGGGACATGCCCGACCCGTACCAGACGAGATCGGCATTTTCCAGCGAGGTCCGGTGTGACAGCAGGTCTCGAATGGTCGCTTCGCGGGTGACGTACGGGTCCTGTACTCGAAAACGCGGGAGGTAGGTCACCACGGGGTCGTCCAGCTTCATCTTGCCTTCATCGACCAGCATCGAGATTACCGCCGCGGTCATCGACTTGCCACTCGACCCGATCGCGAACAGCGTGTTCTGGTCCACGCGCTCGGGCTTGCCCAGCTCCTTCACGCCATAACCCCGGGTCAACATCACCGAGTCGCCCTGCACGATCGCGACGGCCAGCCCCGGCACCTCCCACTGCGCGCGCACCTGCTCGATGTGCGCATCCAGCGCCGCCAGCTGCTGCGCCGTGAGATACTTCACCGGCTTCACCGCCGGCGCACCACCCCCTCGCTGCGCTGCCAGCGGTAGCGCCCAAATCAACATCGCAATTACAGCCAAGAACCTGGCTTTCATTTGGATCCTCCAAACTTCCGTTGTCTGCTACCTTTGCGTCTCCGCGTGAAACCTGTTTTCGCAGATTACGCAGGTTTACGTACCGGCCAGATTTGTCCCAGTACACGCGCGAAGTTGCCACCGAGGATGCCGGTGATCTCGGCATCGGTGTAGCGGCGGCGGATCAGTCCTTCGGTCAGATCGAACATGCGCTTCGGATGATCGAGACCTTCGATGTCGATCTTGTCACGGAAGCGGTAACTGTCCTTGTAGCTGGCGCGCAGACTCTGCAGTGCCGCTGGCTCGAGATCGTCGTAGCCATCCAGGTCGACATCGCTGCCGACGCCGAGGTGCTCTACGCCGATCAGCTTCTTCACATGGTCGAAGTGGTCGATCACGCTCTCGACCGTCGTGGGCTCTTTGGCGGAGACGAAGTTGCGCACGCCGGTGATGCCCATGACGCCGCCGGACTTGCCGCAAGCACGAATCGCGTCATCGGACTTGGTGCGCGGATGTCCATCGGCAAGTGCGCGGCAATTGGAGTGCGTGATCAGAACCGGCCTGGTCGAAAGCTCGAACGCGTCCAGCGTGGTTCGATCACCGCAGTGTGAAACGTCGACCACCATGCCGGTCGTGTTCATCTGCTTGATGATGGCGACGCCGAAATCGCTGATGCCCTCATCGCGCCGCTCGGTCGAGCCGTTGCCGATCAGGTTCCGGCTGTTGTAGGTCAGCTGCGAGACGCGCTGTCCAATATTGAAGAAGAAGTCCACATCGGCCGGTCGCTGGAAATGCTGCGCGTTCTGGATTCCCGGCACAATTCCGATCTTGCCATTGCTCTTCACCCGAGGGAAATCGGCAACGCTGTCAATGCGCATGAAGTACTGCTCTGCACCAGCGATCAGCGAGTTCACGCTGCCGAAATAATTCACGGCGCTGTCATACGCGTTGGCGCCGCCCAGGCCGAACGCGTGGTGAAACACGTTGATGCCAGAGCTCTTGAATCTCTGCGCATCGGCCTCGGTAAACGATTCCGGATCGCGCGCCCACTGCTGCCATTTGCCGTGAATGGTGAGAGGGCTCAGCATGTCGATGACCACCGACTCCTGCATGAGCTTGAGACAGCGGGCCGAGTATTCCTGCTGATCCAGGGCAAACAGACGGTACCGACCGAAGTTTAACATCGGTGCGGCCAGTAACGCGCCCGCGGCGCCGCTCAGAACGTTCAAAGCCGCCCTGCGTGAGATAGCGTCATTCTTCATGAGAGTTCTTGCGTTTGAGTTGTTGACCGATCCGCGATTCTTTATCCACGATCCACGATCCACGATCCACGATCCACGATCCGGCGATCCGCGATCCGCGATCCGCGATCCGCGATCCGCGCCTACTTCAGCCGCCGCACCAGCCATTCTACGAGCATGCCGACCACTTCCGGCTCGACCGCGCTCCGGGTCAGCCGCGCGTAACCTTGAGGTACACCAAGCGGATCGTAGATGAACAAATGGTTCAAGTTGGAAAATACGTGCGCCGTAACATCGCGATTGCCGCCGGCCCGGATCACTGCAGCCAGCTCGTTTGCCTGCTCGGCTGTAACCTGCAGATCGGTGCCGCCGTTCAAAATCAGCACCGGTGTTTTCACGAGTCCGGCTGCAGCCAGCACATCGTGATCGATGAAGAACTTCATCCACGGAGCCGAATTTCGGATCGAGTCAACGCGGGCTGGGACCCTGGCCAACGCGGAGTCCAGTCGCGCTCCCTTGAGCGTCGTATCGTTGCGCACGTTGTTGCCGATCTGAAACTCGAGAACGCGCCGGCCGTTCCAGGCGGGACCCGCCATCAACACTGCAGCGCGCAGCTGCGGCTCCTTGGCCGCGACCAGCGGACCGATCAAACCGCCTTCGCTGTGACCCAGCACGCCGAGGCGCGCGGGATCGATCTCGGGCCGCGTGCGCAGGTAAGCAAGGCCCGCGCGAATGTCTTCGGCAAAGTCGGCGCTGGTCGCAGTGGCGTGATTTCCAGTCGAGCTGCCCGTGCCACGGTCATCCATGCGCAGTACGGCAATGCCGCGACGGCCGAGTGAATCCGCGTATTGCCGGAACGGCCGATAACCGGGCAGCATGCTCAGGTTTTCATCGCGATCCTGAGCGCCCGAGCCGGAAATGGTGACGATGGCAGGCACACGACTGGTCGCACTCGCGCCGCGCGGCAGCGTCAGCGTGCCCGCAAGTGTATGACCCATCGGTGTTGTGACCACCACGTTTTCCGCCGTATAAGGCGCACCCAGCGGCGCGGAGTAGTCTCGCCTCGGCGCAGCGTTACGCGGGCTGTCCGCGGCCGGACGTTGCTGTGCGGCTGGCGCACTGGCACCAAGAACGGTGATCGCCAGTGCGATGGTTGCAGGTCGATTGGTTAACACGGAACCTGCCTTCTTCATGATCACGTGGTCGGTCCGAGCACCCGCACCAGCAAGTGCGATGCCTGCGCCGGCGACCGGTAAATGCGCTGCGTCGTCTTGCGATAGGCGGACGGCTGCGCGTGGTAAATGTCTGTGAATATGCCCGGATTGCGGTCGATCACCGGGAACCAGCTGCTCTGGACCTGCACCTGGATGCGGTGACCCTTCTTGAACGTGTGGTAACGGTCGCGCAGGTCGAACTCGATAGGCGTGACCTGGTCCGGCACCATGGGCACGGGCTTCTCGTAACTCGCGCGATACTTCGCCCGAAAGACTTCGCCCGCCAGCAGCATCTGGAAATGGCCCATGCGCACGCCCGCGGGATTCGGCTCGTTGTTCGGGGTGTTGCCTGGCAGTACGTCGATGATCTTGACCACCCAGTCTGCATCGGTACCACTCGTGCTTGCAAACAGGTTGGCGAGGATCGGTCCGCCGATCGTCACATCTTCGGTCAGAGGCTCACTCTCGTAGACCAGTACGTCAGGCCGCGTCGCTGCAAAGCGCTGGTCCTCGATCATCCAGAGATGACCATTGGTCGTGCGGATCTCCGAGCTGAACGGAACCGGCTTGTTCGGGTCGTGCACGTACTCGTCGAAGCCGGCTACTCGCGGCGGCTCGAACGACAGCTTGCCGTTCGAGTGGAAGTAGAGCTTGCGTTCGGCGGCGGTTTTGGGTGGCCACGTATCGTGCGTGCGCCAGACGTTGCTGCCGGTCTCGAACACGGTCGCCTCAGGCAACGGCGGCCCGCAGCGATCCTTGAGATGGCACTGGAAAAACGGGAACTGGACTTCGGTCTGGAAATGCCGGCTGGTCGGCGATCCGAATCGGATGTGCCCGAGCTGATCGCCAGTTTGGCTGTTCCAGCCGCCGTGCAGCCAGGGCCCGATCGCAAGCACGCTGCGATTCCGTGGGTGCAGCTTCTCCAGCGTGTAGTAGATGCTGGTCGGACCGTAGAAGTCCTCGGCATCGAACCAGCCGGCCACGTTCAGAATCGGCAGATCGGCCGGCACGGTGCCCAGATCCTTCAGAACGTTCTGCGCTTTCCAGTATTCGTCGTAGTTCGGGTGCTGCATGAAGTCGTTCCAGGCCGGAACGGTTCCCTGAAAGTACAGCGAATCGATGCGCGCCGGCGCTCCTGCATCCATGAAGAAGCGGTAGCCGTCCGGCGTGCCGGCACTGAAACCGCCGCCACTCGTTGTGCCCTGAGCGGTGCGCGTGCGCGCATTACCGGCCAGCCAGCTGAACGCGTACATCAGGCGAAAGGCGCCGTTGTGATGGAAATCGTCGCCGATGAACATGTCGGACGGCGAAGCTTGTGGTGAGGCGGCCTTGAGCGCGGGATGCGCGTTCATCATGCCCATCACCACCTGCCAGCCCGGATAGGACACGCCCCACATGCCGACCCGGCCGTTGTGTCCGCGCTGATTGGCGAGCAGCCACGCGATCGCGTCATAGGTGTCACTGCTCTCATCCACGTCCTGCGGACCGCGCTTGTTCGGCTTGAATGGCTTCATCACTTCGAAGCTGCCCTCCGAGCGGAACTTCCCGCGCACGTCCTGAAACACAAAGACGTAACCGTCACGATCGAAATCCGCTGACGGGCCCAATACTGCCCTGTACACGTCAGGCTCGTACGGCCGGATCGAATAGGGCGTACGGAAAAACAGAATCGGATAGGTGCGCGTCGTATCGCGCGGCGAGTAGATGATGGTGAACAGTTTCACGCCGTCCCGCATCGGGACCATGTGCTCGCGCTTGATGTAATTGGCCTTTACGTCGAAGGCAGGTTGTTGTGCCTGCGCGGTGGCCTGAACCGCTGACAATAAAAGAGCGAGCACGCAAATGGAGCGGCCGATCGACCATTCGAACTGCTGCATGTTGGACTCCTGACGAGGCATCCTCATCGCATTACCTCGAAGCGCACGCCGCGAGTCCGGCCATTGGACACGATGAAGCCGGTGATACGGTCGGCGCCGTCGTTTCGATAAAGGTTCCCGTCGCGAATCACGGCCACGGTGGCGCCCGGTGCCTGCGCATCTGCATACCGCACCAGCACAGTGCACCGCGTCACCTGTCACCACCCGGTCCGCGTGGCCCCTGGCCCGGCGCTGTTCTGCGCCGCAGGAGCGCCTGATCTGCACCCAGTGTCAAATACAGTCCCGTGACGCGATCATCCGCCGTGACATCGAACTTGATGTACTGCGGCTGACCAACCGGATTGTACGGCACCGTCCAGCGGAAATTGGTGCCATTCCAGTATTCGAGCGGCCCAAACCACTCGCCGCGTCGCAGCATGATCTTGCCCGACTCCACGGTCACCGTCGCCTCACCGTACAGGCTGTCCACGTAGACACCTGCGAACGCCGAAGGCGCGAGCGAGGGCTGGCCCGCCGCCTTGTGCGTTGGCGGCTGCGAGGCTGCACTCGAATCTGCGCGGGCCCGCTGTGCAAGCATGCGAGTGCGAGCTTCCCCGGCCAGGTCCCGCACTGGTGCCTTCAACTGATGATCCAGAATCCAGCGCATGATCAACCCGTGCATTGAGCCTCCGTAAACATTGGTCAGCACAACCACGCCGAACTTCTGATCCGGAAGCATTCCCACGACCGATGAGCTGCCATCGGTCCCGCCGCCGTGTGTCCACATGAGCTGACCGCGATAGTCCTGCACCTGCCAGCCGAATGCATAGGTGTTGAAGAGGGTCACTCGCTCACCGCCACCAGCGCCGGCGCCACCACCACCAGAGAGGATTTGCGGCGTATGGGTCTCGCGGAACGCCGCACTCGAGACCAGGCGTTTGCCCTCGAATACGCCGTCGCTCATCTGGAATCTCAGCCATTGCGCCATGTCGTGCGCACTCGAGAGGATCGAACCGGCCGGTGCGATGTTGTCCATGTTCGAATGCGGCTTCACGTACGCGGAGTCGCGAATCACACCATGCGGTGCCGCCACGTTGCGATTGGTCAGCCCTTGTGAAGAAGTAACACTCGAGGTCATGTGCAGCGGCGTGAAGATGCGCTGTGCGATCTCCCGATCCCATGTGCTGTTGGCCGCTTTTGCCGCCGCCTCGCCGGCCGCGAGGAACATCACGTTCTGGTAGGAGTAGCGCGATCGAAAAGGCGACTGCGGTTCGAGAAAACGCATACGATGGAGCAGTTGTTCCCGGGTCGCGCCGGAACCGATCCACACCAGCTCGGCCCGACCCAGTCCGGTTCGATGAGTCATGAGATCACGCATGGTGACCTCGGCGTTCGCCACTGGGTCGGCCAGTCTGAACGACGGCAGATAGTCCGCCACCTTGCCGTCAAAGCTCATCTTGCCGTCAGATACAAGCATCGACACGAGCGTCGCCGTGAATGCCTTGGTGACCGAGCCGATTTCGAACAGTGTGTGTTCGTTCACGGCTGTCCGCGTGCCCGCTGCCAAAACGCCGAATCCCTTTTGGTAAATAATCGAATCATTGCGAACGATCGCCAGGCTGAGCCCGGGCAGCTTCCAGGCAGCGACTGCGTCCGCCACGTACTTCTCCAGACCTGGAAACGGTTCTTGCCCGCTTGCCGTTCCAGCAGTGCAGAGCAGCAAGAGCGCAGCTAGCATCAGACCTGAACCAGCGTTCCTGAACCGGAGAAGACGAGACATCATGCGATCCTCAGTACAAAGTGATTGAACCAGCCGCCGTCAGATCGATTTCATCAACCCTTCGCGATGTTCGGGTTGTTGTTCCGCTCGACAGCGGGCAGCGGGAAACACCGCAGGTCGCCATAGGTACCGCCGCCGATCGTATACGGCGTGCCGGCGGCCGGCCGAAGTGCCAGGTTGTACTTCCGGATGTCACCCAGCCGGTGGCCTTCGAGGAACAATTCGCGACGGCGTTCCTCGATGATCTGATCGAGCACCTGCGCCGTTGTCATACCGGCCGCGCTGAACTGCGGCATTCCGGTGCGGCCGCTGTTGCGCGCGTTGTTGATCGCGGTCGCAGCTCCGTTCAGATCGCCGGCTGCAGTCCGCGCTTCCGCCAGGATCAGCTGTGCTTCTGCGTACCGCGCAATCGGCATCGGGGTCGTGACCAGTGGATACTTCGATGCCTGCCAGACCTGGCCGGCCGCCGTCTGGGTACCGGTCCGACCGGAATTGACGACCTGCACGCGCGGATCCGGCGCGCCGTTCAGTGTCAGGTTCCGGAAAGACGAGTCGACGCTCGAGTAGAAATTCAGTACAGTGTGCACGAACACCATGTTCTGCCGGCGCGGGTTTACCGCGTCCGCTGAAGTTGCCACCAGGAAGTTGGCCGGAATCAGAGCCGCGTCGGTGCCCGCAGCAGCCAGGTTGCCCGCTCCGCGTTGCGCCCGCGCACGGCCGAGCCGCGCGAAATTCAATGTGATCTGGTCATTTGCCGCGGTGGCCGCGGTGACTGCTTTGTCAAAACGCAGGATCGCTTCGGTGAAGAGCTGCGCCGGTGTCAGTTCGGGGCTCAGGTCGATCGCGGCGCTGCACATGCCTTCCGCCAGGAAGACAATGCTGTAGCCGGAGTACGCAGCCATCTGTGCCATGAGCCGGGTGCGGTTCGCCACCTCAGCATCGGTCCAGCCTTCCAGTCGTTTGTAGGCCTCGTCCGCCGTGCCGCGTGCGGTGGAAAAGGCAGTGTAATAACCAGGCGTTTGCACGCCGCCGCAGCCACCCGCGTACGGACTGGTAAGAAAGAGGATGCGCCGATCGATGTCATAATTGCTTGATGACGCAATGACGTCGTGCAGCTCATCCATGAACAGCCCGTTGTTCACGACATAACGCGCAAACGAGCACTCGAAGTCGGCAATCGCGCCGTTGACCAGCAACTGCGCGTTGGCCGGCTGATAGACCGCATCGGCGGTAAGCTGACCGGGATTCGACTGCTTCAAACTGAAAATGTCGCCGCACGCCGTCAGTGCCAGGCTGCTGCTCAGCAATGCGATTCGAATTGTCGAGTTCTTTTTCATGATTAGAACCGAACGTTGAGGATGACAGACAGACGGCTGAGCTGCGGCAGAATTGCCTGATCGTTGGCCCCGCTGAAGTCAGGATCGATGCCGGCATAGTCGGTCCAGGTGTGCAGCTCACGCCCAACCACGCTGACCGATGCATTGCTCAATCCGCGGATCCAGCGTTCCGGAATCGAGTAGGTGGCCGATAGCTCGCGCAGCTTGAAGTAGGATGCGTCCTGGTAGAACAGGTCGATGATGCCCTGGTTGAGTGCCGTGCCGGAGGTCTCGGCCAGGTAGATCGGTGAGTATTTCTCCGGGAAGTAATTGGCCTCGCAGAACCGACCGCCGAACAGGCCCTGGCAGCGCAGCAGCTCGTTGACGTTCCACACCACGTTGCCCCGCTGGAAATCGATCAGCGAGTACAATCGCAACCGCTTGAACAGCGTGACGGTGTTGGTGATGGCCCCGGTTCGCTTGGGTGTCGGCGTGCCCTGGAAGATATAGGGCGCCTGGGCGCAGGCGATCGGCGGACGGCCCGCGGTGTCCGCACACAACACGTTGGTGGCAAACGGGACGGTTGGGCTGCGATCGGCGGACGCCACCTGCTTGGTGAAAATCCCGCCAATCGGATAACCCACGCGGTTGGCGCCGCCCGGGGTCGAGATCGCGCCCGGCACGATGCCCAGCTCCTTGATCACATCCTTGCTCGTTGCCAGGGATCCGGTGATCGACCACGCGAAGTTGGGCCGCTCGAACGCGTGCAGCGTGGCCAACAGCTCGAGGCCCGAGTTGTCGACCCGCGCCAGATTGAGAGGCACAGAGCCAGGGAACCCGGTCGATGGCGCCACCGCCTGGTTCACGATCTGATCGACCGTCTTCTTGTCGTAGTATGTGAAATCCAGGCTCAGACGCTGGAACAGCTCCGCCTCGAAACCAACCTCGAACTCCTTGCTGCGCTCCGGCCGCAGGTCCGGATTACCCTGCGAGCCCGGGGTCACTGCGTTGGTACCGCCAGGGCCCTGCACCGGACTGAACGTGCGCAACGCGGCAAACGCATTGGGTGATTGACCGGACTCGCCGTATGCCGCGCGCACGCGGAACGTGGTGAGCACATCGCGGAACTGTTCGAAGAAGCTCTCTTCACCCGCTACCCAGGAAACATCCGCTTTCGGATAGGTCACCCACTTGAAGTCCTCGCCGAATGCGCTGTTGTTGTCGACGCGCAGCGCACCGGTGAGGAACAGGCGATCACGCCACGAGAACTTCTCCTGCAGGTATCCACCCACCGTCGTGTTTACCGACTCCGACTGGCCTGCAGTGAGCGGTGTCGACGTCGCCGAAACCAGCTCGACGCCCGGGCCCGGGAAACCAGTGCCACCCAGTGCGCTGGTGCCCACGTCGGTCCGGAAGGTCTGCAACCCGAGCGATGTAGAGGCCTGCAGGCTGCTCGTGAGTCTTGCTTCTGCCGTACCTGCGTAATCGAACGAGTAGCGCGAACCGGTCCGGATGGTCTGGCCGATGCGGCCGGTCGCGCCCGTTGGCGACAGGAAAACCGCCAGTTCGGGCGGCGCGAACCGCTCGAGACCACGCAGGTCTTCGTGCGTATAGTCGATGCCGGCCAGCAAACGATGGGAGAACCACTCCGCCGGATGATGATTCACCGTGGCGCTGGCCGTAAACCGATTCACGTCCTGCATGTTGTCCCACAGCTCCCAGGACACTTCCGGCGGGAAGCCGGCCGAGAACCCGCGTGAGGCTGGAAAGCGCAGAATGTGTCCGCCGATCGCGCCGAACATGGTCGAGGCGCCCAGGTCCGTACCAAGATGGCCATTCAGCTTCACGTAGTGGACACTGCTGCTGAAATCGACCTTCTCGTTCGGGGTCACGCCCAGGTTGGCGTGCAGCGAGAACATTTTCTGCGAGTTGTTCGGCTCCACACCCGCTTCATCCTGATACGATGACGACACGTAGTAGCGCGACTGCTGCGTACCGCCCGCGATCGAACCCGTGACCACGCGCGTGTGACCGTTGCGGAACAGCTTCCGGCCGCTATCCGCTTCGGCAGTGACTGCGTTCCAGGTCTGCAACGGGCAGGTGTCGCACGTGCGATAGTAGTTGGTCGGAATCCGGCCCTCCGGATCACGGAACCAGATCGCACCCTGCTGAACCTGCAATGTCAGCGTCGGCCGTGCACCGCCGCCCTTCTTGGTCATGATCTGGATGACGCCGTTCGACGCTTCCGTCCCGTAAATCGTCGACGCCGCCGGTCCCTTGATGATTTCGATGCTCTCGATGTCTTCCGGATTGATGTCGTTCAGGCGGCCGCCGATCTGCGCGCCCTGCGCCGAGAAGCCACCCGCCGAAGGGCCCACGCCCGTCGACGTGTTGATGCGCACACCATCCACGTAGATCAACGGCGAGTTGCCCTGCCCGATGCTCGAGCGCCCGCGAATGTTGAGCGAGGATGCCGACCCGATTCGCCCGGTGTTGAAGTTGACGATCAAGCCGGGCGCGCGCGCATTGATCAACGCCGTGATGTTCGGCGGTGCGCTCTGCTTCGCCGCCTCCACCGCATTGATCCTGGTTACCGAATTGCCCATTTCCCGCACCCGCTCGCCACCCGCCGTGCCGCTCACCACCACCTCATCCAGCGCGACGGCTTGCACCTGCAGCGCAAAGTCGGCGGTCGCTGCCGCGTCGCTCACGGTCACCGATTGCGTCACTGGCGCAAATCCGATACTTCGCGCCGTGACCGAATGAGTGCCCGCCGACACGTTCGCGATGCGGTAACGCCCGTCCGCGCCGGCAAACCCGCCCAGCCGCGTGCCGTCGATCGATATCGATGCCCCGGCAATCGGCTGCTCCGTTCGGGCATCGATCACCCGGCCGGCGATCGACCCGGTGGCCTGCGCCTGCACCGTCCCTGTAACCAGCGGTACCGCTGCAAGACACACAGCGAGGTATCGCCGCCAGTGCGCCACGGTCTGGCTGAGCGTCGCTCTCATACTCTACTCCTGTCCCGTTTGTTTGAACCTGCGTGCCTTCATTCGGATGCGTACCGCTCCCTATTGGTTCGGTCCTGCACCATGCTCGATAATAAAGAACGCGCGACGTGCCGCCGCATCACGATGCAGCCCCGTCACGTCGTAGCGATTCGATAATGCCCATTGAAAATGCACGCGCGTAGCGGTCCGCCATTCCCCTGCCTTACTCGGCGACGCCGCCACCACTTCCTGCAGATCCCACGGAACCTCGATCAATGCCGCGCGCGGCGCGCCACCGTTCGATGAAACATCGCCCGGCCGTGGAAATGGCGTTAGCACCGGCTGCGCATCCAGCACGATCGAATCGGCCGCGCGCGTGATACCGGCACTGGCTGTAGTCGGGCATTCCACCACTACTCGATCGGTGGCGATCGCGTGATGCAGAGGACTCTGCGATGAGCCGTACATGTCAGCAACATATTCGATCACGCGCGCGCCCAGACGGTTCAGGTTCAGGTGCGCGTTTCTG
Source organism: Gemmatimonadota bacterium (assembly GCA_040902615.1). Classification (GTDB taxonomy): domain Bacteria; phylum Gemmatimonadota; class Gemmatimonadetes; order Longimicrobiales; family RSA9; genus JBBDWZ01. The sequence continues at coordinate 21,177 of JBBDWZ010000182.1, forward strand.
GCCTGCAGCGGGTCGAATGTCCAGTACATTCGGGTGATGCCTCGACCCGCCAGCGTGGCCCGCTGGCATTCCTTCAGACCGCGACCGATCCCCTGATCCCGCACCGACGCACGCACTCCCAGCATGTGCGACCAGTGCACCGCCTCGCCATTCATTTGCCCGGTCAGGCCAAAAACAAAACCGACCAGCTCGTCACCGTCCGTGTACGCGCCGATCGACAATGCGCCTACGTGGCCCGCAGCCAGCATCAGAGATGCCGGTACGATCTCGTCGAACTCGGCTCCCCAGACCTCACGCTGCAGCGCGACACACGCCCGGTGTTCCGCCAGCGTCTCGATCGGACGCAGCTCGATGTGCAGTGCGGACACCCGCGCAGAGGGACCGTCAGGATTCGAGGTGCTCTTTGCGTTGGATGGCGGCATCGCACCCGGCAGACGGTGTGAGGTTGGTTCGGCCAAACGTAGTCCTGACGAGTGAATACCACAATGGTTACGGTTCTGTGTGCCAATCTGTATGCAACTGTACCCAACCGCTGCGCCTCCCATTAGCTTTGCCCACTCATCTTTACTCCGAGGCAAAAATCCCCGTGAAATCGAACGGCCTTGCCACGTTTGCATCGGTAGTTGTCCTGCTCGGACTGACCGGCATCTCTCTTCCGGCACAGCTGCCGCCGTTCGTGGAGTTCCGGGTGCCGAAGGCGCCTACCGTAGCGTTGGTCGGGGATTCAACGGGTTCTCTGGCCTACGAAATCCTGGTCACCAACCTGACCGCCGCCCCGCTCACCCTGAGGCGGGTGGAAGTCGTGCGCACCAGCGATGGGCGGGTGCTCCATGCCGTGGAGGACACCGCCCTCGCCCGGGATTTGGCGCGGCCTGGGGCGAACGTTCCGATGGCGGAACGGACCCGAATTGGGCCGGGACTTCGTGCGCAGGTATTTGTCTGGGTGCCGGTCGACCCGCGCAGCCCGCCTGCATCGGTACGGCAGCGGTTGACCTTTCAGCGCGCTGCGCCGGACACCGCGCTGGTAGTTTTAGAAGGCGCCACAGTTCCGGTTGAACGGGAAGTCACGCTGATCGGACCACCACTACGCGGAGAATGGGTGGCGGTGAACGGCCCATCCAACCAGTCGGGACATCGCCGGTCCACAGTTGCGCTGAATGGCTTGACCACGGTGCCGCAGCGTTACGGCATCGATTTTCTGCAGGTCGACGCCCAGAGCAACTCCTTCCGCAACGATCGGAGCGTGAATGCGAATTTCCTGGCGCAGGGAACGGAAATCCTCTCTGTAGGCGATGGCGTTGTGGTCGCGACCAGGGACAGCATTCCGGAAAACGTGCCGGGCGGTCGTGCCGTTCCGATCACGCTCGAGACGGTGGGCGGTAATTACATCGTGATCGATCTTGGCCGGAGCCGGTTTGCCTTTTTTGCGCACGTTCAGCCCGGATCATTGCGCGTCAAGGTGGGCGATCGCGTAAGACGCGGGCAGGTGATCGCGCTGCTAGGGAACTCCGGCAACTCGACCGAGCCGCATCTCCATTTTCACATGACCGATGCGCTCGCGTCCGGCACGACCACGCTCGGATCTGAAGGAATTCCCTGGGCGGTCGAAGGCCTCCAGGTCACCGGCCGCTGCGCGGTCACGACCGCGTTCAACTGTACGCGCACCACGCCAGTCACCCTGCGCCGCGCGATGCCGATGCAGAATCAGCTCGTGAAATTTCCCGGGGAGTGAGAAGGGATTAACGAATCAACAGACGAGAACGACTACGACCACGACTACGACTACGAGCACGGGCTCTGGACATCAGGGTGCAGGATTGCAGCACCGCAAAGTCTGAAGCCCCTAATTCGTAGTCGTAGTCGTGGTCGTAGTCGTTCTCGTCCATTAATCCGTTCATTCGTACCCCGTCAGTAATTCCACATCCTCACATCTTCCCCGGCCCGCCGTCTGACGTGCTCACCCATTTCTCGTACAAGCTGTCCCCAGGTCCATGCATGCCACGAGTGTCCCTTCATCGGGCTTCCATACACGAACGTCGCATCGGATTTGGGATTAGTCGTCGTCTTCAGGAAGTCTTCGAAGCGATACACAGCCAGGTTCAGGTAGAAGTCATCCATGTCCCCGGCAAAGAAGTGCAGCTTACCGGCCAGCTTCGGTCCGAGTGTCGGCCAGTTGCGTTGCGCGTACTCACGCAGATCGAAGCCGTGCTCGCGCATGTAGTTCGCAACCTCGTGGTCGATCTTGCCGGTCAGCTTGTCCCAGAGCGGCCTGGGGTAGCCATCCGGTCCGACCGGCCCGTAGTTGGCTTCCCAGCCTTGCAGTTGCCAGCCGGAGCGGCCGCGGCTGCCCAGCACTTCCTCGAACAGGCTGAGCTCGCGCAGAGTCCAGATGATCTGACCTTCCACGCTGCGACGGAACGGCCGCTCGGCAATACCGAATTGACCGAGCGGCAGCCTGAATGCGTTTTCATCTTCGTAGATGTTGACGTGCTGGTAGCGGCGGAAATCGATCGGGTCAGGTTGCAGCACCCAGGCACCGCCGAAGAAGTCGGGGTGATAGAGCTGCAGCGCGAGGGATTGCCAGCCGCCGGTCGAAGCGCCTTCGACCAGACGGGCGTACGGCTTGGCGATCATGCGAAACTGCCGCTCGAGCGCCGGAATCACTTCCTGGATCAGGGCATCGCCGTACGGCCCGTTGTTGACCGAGTTGATCGAATACGAATCCGGGAAATACGGCGTCTGCTGCTGAAAGCTGACGGCAATGAAGCGCGGAAAGCCGTCGCTGTTCCAGGACTTGTAGAAATCGTAACCGGTCTCGACACCGGTCACGGGATTGATCTGTCCGATGTTGCGCGCGCGCGCGGAGTCGGGAGAAAAGCTGAACGGCACATTGTGGCCGAACGTGAACACGACCGGATACCTCGCATCCGTACGTTGCGCGTATTGCTTCGGCAGCAGGACCGTCGCGTTGATGTAGATCGGACGTCCCCAGAACTGCGTCAGCTTCTGGCTCTGGATGCGCACGTGCTTGACCCACTCGGTGTCGGCCGGGCGCGTTGCCGCCGGTATGATGTTGGCGATGGTGATTCGAATGGTGGCATCCGCGGTCAGACTTGAACGCTGCACATCGCTGTAGACATTGCCGGCCGCGACCCCGAAGGTTTCCTGCTGGCCATCGTTCAGCTTGACCCAGATGGTGTGACCGTCGGATCGGCGGGCCTGCTCGTACACATTGATGACTGCCTGCACGAAGTAGTCGCCTGCAGGCA
>JBBDWZ010000183.1:0-24054 GCA_040902615.1 Gemmatimonadota bacterium
TCCTTCCCTTTGCCGATGCGAATGACGCAGGCTGCTTCTTTTGCGCTGGACATTGTAATGGGGCGCCTCGAATGGAACGAGGAGAACTGGCACCAAGATGCTGCGGCTTATCGCCGGGGCAAGGTCGACGTGGCCAGTCGGATCATCCGCCGAGTGCCTGCTCGAGTACACGCGCGAGCCGAATGGCCGCCTGCTTCAGTCTCCGTTCCACGGTCAGCCGGTTCAACAATACGTAACGGTCGTCTACCAGTTTGCCGCCATTCGGCGCCACGCCAAAATCTTCGTAAAGATCGTCCTCGACCAGTTGGTAGGACTCGTTTGCCCAGATCAGCGGATCGAGCTGGCTGCCCCAGAGCGTGCGATCGATCGGATTGACATCGCGCAGAAGCTCCTGCGCGAGGGTCTGCCAGGGCTTTTCCAGGCGCTGAATCAAGTACGAGTCCCACACGGAATGCAGCCGTCGCTCGGTCGGTGAGCCCGGTATGCCAACGCGGATGTCATTGCCGCCGCGATCGTCCGGATAACCGGCGTGCAGCGGCTGATGCAGATCGCCCACGAAGTGCCCGAGGAACTTGAGTGACTCCAGCCTGCGCTGCGGACTGGTCGAGCGTTTTAGTGAATCCGCCATCTCGCGGATCGCATCGATGACGCAGGGATGAACCACGCCAGCGACGAGCTTCGAGCACTGCGCCGGATCGGTTGCCTTCGAACCGCGCGGCGTGTTCACGAAGTGGGAGTCGTTGTAACGGGCAAACCGCTGGAACGCGGGCACACCGCGTTCAACCTGGGAGCGCACATCATCGGCCCAGACGCAGGAATCGGAGAAACGGGTGTGCTCGGTATCCGTAGCGATCAAGCTACGCAATTTTGTGCGCGCGCTCTCGTTCAATTCCTGAAAGGCCATCTCGCAGATGATGCGATGCCCATCACCGCCCCACAACAGTGCCGGTGCCGACAGGTTGAGTCCGAGCAGAACCAGCCAAGTCATGAAACGGGCCTCCAGAGTATGCGGACTTACGGCGTCCGCGCCACCGTCAAGATAGTTTGTACGAGTCGACCCGCTACCGCGCAGACTGCGCCGGCTGGATCGTATTCGGGATCATAAGCAGTCAGCGCCGCCGCGCGGATGGGGATCGCCCTGCCAATGCGCGTGACTGCGCCGATGAGCTGATCGACTTTCACGCCGTCGGGCGCAGCGTACCGATTCACGGTCGCTTCGTCGCGATCCAGCACATCCAGATCGACGTGCAGGTACACACCCTGGACTTTCGTTGCCAGCGCTCGCAATGCGGTATCCAGTCCGGCCAGCGAAGCCTCGACCCGAATGACGCAGGATAGACTCAGCAGATCGCGCTCGCGCTCATCCAGGTCACGCGCGCCAACCAGCAGGATCGAAGCATCATCGATCGGCTCGAATCCCGGTATGGTCGCCGTCAGTGTGCTCCAGCAGCGACCGGTCAACGCAGCCAGTGCCTGTCCATCGAAGAAGCCGGTTGGAGTGGTCTCCGGTGTGTTGAAGTCGCCGTGCGCATCGAACCAGATAACACCGACTGTGCCGCCACCCAACCCGGACACCGTGCCCAGGCTGGTGTTGCAGTTGCCCGAAAGCACCAGCGGGAAATGCTGCGCTTCGCACGACTGGGTGACCGCTGCACTCACGCGGCGTGCGAGTTCCGCGGCCGCAGCCACTTCGGTCGTGAATCCCGGCTCGAGCTGGATGTCGATGACGCGGGTGCGATGTCCCAGCGTTTCGATATGGGCGGGCAGTCCGCTTTCAATCAGTCGATCCGGTCCGCGACCCATGCGCTGGCGCTCGTGCCCGGAATCGTAAGGAACGCGCAGGATGTCGACCTGCATCAAGACGCCAACCCGGGTCGCTCTGTAATCCGTCTGAGCACAACACAGTGAAGCTGCATCTACACGTGTCCGCTTCTGACCGACGTGGCCATGAGCGCGGCCTGGGCGCGCCGGTGGTGCGCGATCAACACGGCTGCACCGCCGACGACGAAGGCCATCGCGAACTGGCCGAACAATCGCCAGCGAACGAAGGGATACACGGAAGTAAAGGTGACATCATCGTAAACCAGGACTTCACCGATCGGCTCCAGCACCTGCCCGGCAAACAACCCGAGCGCGCCAACCAGCACGAACAGTCGTGTCGCGTGTGAGGGATTGGAGCGCGTGGCATGCGAGCCCAGCGCAAAACCGGTGATGAGTCCGACGACCCAGTGATGCGGGAATGCCAGACTCAGCGGGATGTGATGCGGCCGTCCGAGATGCCAGTCGAGATGCACGATGACAGCGACGGCAAGGATCCAGCCGATCCAGAACCCGATCGGCCGTTTGACCGGCAGCGCCCGTTCTACACTCATCGTGGCCACCGGTTGTTGGCGCGATCGATATCCGGATACACGCCGCGCGGATCCAGCTCCGCACGTGTCACGCGCCGAGTTCCGGGCACACGGTAGGTGAAGCGCGTGCCGAGATTCCACATGTCGACCGGCAATCGAACGGTTTCGGTCGCTCCATCGGCGAAGGTCAATCGCAATTCGGCGGGCATCAGCATCTGGGCGCGATTCGAGAGCAGCACGATCGAGCCGCCACCCTCGCGGGTTTCAATGTTGTCGACCGCCTGGTCCAGGCGCGCGGTGGTGTAGATCCAGCCGCGCCAGAACCAGTCCAGCTCGACACCGGATGCATCGCGCAGGATGCGAAAAAAGTCCGCCGGAGTCGGATGCTTGAATGCCCACACGCGAGTGTACTCACGGAAGGCGAAGTCGAACCTCTCCTTACCCAGCACTTCATGCCGCAGCAGGTGCATCATGAGCGCGGGTTTACGGTAGCCGCCCCAAAACAGGTCGCGGACTTCGATCGGCCGGTTGATCAGCGGCTGTTCCTCACCCGGCTTCGAATGTGCCGGATACAAATGCAGGTTGATCAGGCTGACCGTATCAGCATACGGTGTCCCCGCGAAATACAGCTCGGCTCCTTCGATGTCGATGAAGGTGTTGAAGCCTTCATCCATCCACGGATACAGTCGTTCGTTGGAGCCGACGATCATCGGGTACCACTCGTGGCCGAACTCGTGGGAGAGCACCCACTGCAGATCCTCACGCGATGCACCCTTGGGCACGAAGGTCAGCATGGGGTATTCCATGCCTTCAATCAGACCTTCCACCGTGGTCGCGTGCGGGTACGGATATGGGAACCACCTCTCGCTGAAATGCTGGATCGCGGCGCGCGCCATCTTGTTCGCTTCAGTCCACAGGGGTGCGCTGGTGCGGTAGAGCGTATTGATCTGGATGCCGTTGTAGCCGCTCGCATCCCAGCGCCAATTCGGTGCCGCCGCAAACGCGAAGTCGCGCACCCGGTCGGCGGCAAATCGCCAGGTCAGTGTGCCGGTCGTACGCGGCCGCGAGGCTGGCTGGCCGATTTCGTCGGCGCTAATGATCGCAACCGGCTGCTCGGAACGAACTGCGCGGGCGAGGCGTTCACGCTGGGTTGCGGTGAGCACATCCCCGGGATTGGTGAGCCGGCCCGTGGCCGCGACGATGTACGCGGCCGGGACCGTGATCGCAACCTCGAATGCGCCGTACTCGAGATAGAATTCGCCTGCGCCAATGTAGGGCTCGTGGTTCCAGCCGCGGACATCATCGTAGACCGCAAGCCGCGGATACCACTGCGCAATCTCGTAGAGCGGACCGTCACGCCCCATCCGGCCCGCACCGTACTCGGGAATCCCGAAGCTCCAGTCCAGCTCCAGCTGCACAATTCCCTTCGGGCTCAGTGGCGCGGCCAGATCGACGCGCATGATCGTACCATCCACCACACTGCGCAGCTCCCGGCCATTCGACCGTACCGGCTGCATCGTCAGGCCGCCCGGAAATCCTTTGCACGAAAAATCGAATGCAGATTCCTGAAAGATGAGTGGTGGCTGGTTCAGTTTCGCCGCGATGCTTCCCTGTGCGCAGATGTTCTGCTCGACGTGAAACCAGAGGTAGGTCAGTGTGTCCGGCGAATTATTCGTGTATCGGATGATGCCTTTGCCACTGAGCTTTTGCTGCTGCACATCGAGCGCTGCCTGGATCGAGTAATCGACGCGCTGTTGCCAGTACTGGGGCCCGGGCCGACCGGAGGCGCTGCGATACGCAGTCGGCGCCGGCAGATCCAGCGGCCGAAACGGCGACGTATCCGCGACCGCCGCCTGAGACGTCACCGGTCCGACAACCGTCAGTAACAGGATGAGGCAGGGTAAACCAGGGCGCACGATCGTTCCTCGGCTTGGCAGGGACTCCAAATCAGGGGTCCAAGCTACATGCTGCCGGACCTCCCTGCATCCCAAATCCAGATTGCCCTAGTTTTGTGCACGAGTGTTGCACTGGATGCGTCCAACTGCTGTCGAATCAAGAAATTACCTCGCTTTGAACAGGACTTTTTTCGTGAAGCCATCAAGAAAGTGGCAACGTTACCTGGCCGTCGGTATCCCGGTGTGTCTCGCCCTGGGTGCATTCAGCTTTATTCGCGGTGAGCGGCCGGCCGGTCCGATGGCTGCCGATTCAGCCATAGCCGCTGTTTCGACCGAAGCAGCCAACCCGAGTGTTACCGCCCCGAAACCGGATTCGCCCGTAGTGGCGGCGACGGTTCCGGCACCGGATTCGGGCAAGGCAGCCACGCCCCCGACCGCAGCGGCGCCCACCGTCCGGTTCCGCTCTGGCGAGGACCCGGATTACGCGACGAAGATGGGCTGGCCGGTCGATATGCCGCCGGCACTGGCGGGCTCGATCCTGCCGGCAAAGCGAATCATCGCGTATTACGGAAACCCGTTGTCCAAGCGGATGGGTGCACTGGGTGAATTCGAGCCGACCGAGATGCTGCGCCGGCTCGAAGCCGAGGTCGACAAATGGCGGAAAGCCGATCCAGCTACGCCGGTACAGCCCGCATTGCATCTGATCGCAGTAGTGGCTCAGGGCGACGCCGGCCCATCAGGCAAGTACCGCACGATCATGCGTGACACGCTGGTCGAAATGGTCTACGCCTGGGCGAAATCGAAGAACGCGATCCTGTTCCTCGACATCCAGACTGGTCACAGCGACATCCGCGAGATTCTGCCCCGCTTCGACAAATTCCTGTCGCGGCCGGATGTGCACCTCGGCATCGATCCCGAGTTCATGATGAAGAGCGGACACAAGCCAGGTGCCAAGATCGGCACCACCGACGCGTCGGACATCAACTACGCTACCGGTCACCTGGCTGCGCTGGTGAGGACGCACAACCTGCCGCCCAAAGTCCTGGTCGTACATCGCTTCACACAGAATGGCGTAACCAACGCGGATGACATCACGCTGCGTCCGGAAGTGCAGGTCGTGATGCATATGGATGGCTGGGGCGCACCGTGGCTCAAGCGGGACAGCTACAAGTTCTTCATTGTAAAGGAACCCGTACAATTCACCGGCTTCAAGCTGTTCTATCACAATGACACGAAGAAGGGCGATCCGCTGATGACGCCCGCAGATCTGCTCAAGCTCAAACCGGTGCCGCTCTACATCCAGTACCAGTAGAACGACCGCTCGTGAAATAATTTGGGCCGGAAAAACCGCTCTGGCGTAACGAAGGCGATCGGTTCGCGTGATTTGCCCTTCTGTGAGGGGCAAAAGTCGCACTCAAGTGCGATCACGCCGGCAATGATCGTTGTTTGCCCTCTGTGCGGGGGCTAATTTCGCGATCCTGCCCAAAAGGGATCAAATCCAAATTCTTTTTACTGACCACGCCGCGAAATCCCCACCGACACGCCCAGCTGCACCGTGACGAAGTCCGCTTCCGTACGATTCGGTGTGAACGAGATGCTGCCGTCCGGATTGTCCTGGATATCACCTTTGCGCAGGTACTGCATGGTGCCGTTGCGATGATAGCGCGCGGACAGGTCCAGCGAGAGCGGAACTGAGCGGATCGACAATGGCACATAGAGCCCGCCGCCACCCGTGATCGACAGGCCGGTGTCCTGGAGATGTCGCGTGGTGCCAAGGCTCTGGCTGTCATCTGTGCCATCGATGCTCGAGGCGGTCTCGAAATACGATGCGCCGATACCCGCGTTGATATAAGGACGTATGTAGCCCGACGTGAACGCAAGCTCGGGTCCGATGCTGCCGAATGCGATGCTGTTGGCCGTGTTGACGTCCACACGAACGCGGCAACCCACTGTATTGCTGAAGCAGGCCTCATGCGTCTCACTGCCGTATTGGATGAACCCGCCCTGCACGCGCAACCGGAACGCACCGCTGGGCACCAGGAAGTAGTGCCCGTTGAAACCAATGCCAGCGCCGACATCGATCTGCTCGGCGAGTTCACCGGTCGGCAGACCGACCAGGAACACCGCGCCCGCTCCTCCGACTACTCTTCCGTTCTGCTGCGCGTCCACGGGCAGTGCAACAGCCAGGGCCGCAGCTGCCAGCAAAGACATCGTGTGTAAACGCATGGGGTCCTCCGGGGGAAATTTCAGTACGCCCAAAATACCGTACGGCAGCTGGGTTTGATCCAGTTTCTTACGGCCAGTGCGGACGGAATTCGCTGCGGGCCCGCATTGCCGGATGGGAATCAGGAATAAGGAATGGGGAATACGGAATCAACGGCGGGCTGCCCAGGTGTTTGGCCCTGGATGATCGGATCCTTATTCCCAATTCCCTATTTCCGATTCCGTATTCCCCAGTCGCCAGCAACGGGGTTTCGAGATGCCGCAACCCCAGCTTCCAAACTTGCAGTAAGCACAAAATGCCAGTCGGCGGTACCGTACGGTGATGACGGAGGCTACGCCGGAGACGGACGAGGCGCTGGTCCGTGCTGCGCTGCACGGCGATCAGGCAGCGTTTGCCCGGCTGGTCCGGCGTTACCTCAGGAAGGCCATGGCCGTGGCACTCGAGTATGCCCGGAATCGTGAAGACGCCGAAGATGTGGTGCAGGACGCGTTTCGACGGGCGTATCAGAGTCTTCAACGGTTCGATCCGGCGCGGCGATTCGAGCCCTGGTTCTTTACGATTCTACGGAATACCGCGCGGAACGCGGCGCAGAGTCAGCGGCTTCGCAGTCATGAAGCCCTGAACCCGGATCATGCGACCCTGACGCCGGGACCACTGGAAGACCTGCGGCGGCATGAGCTGAGGCGCCAGATTATCGAAGCGATGGATCGCCTGCCGCCCATGCAGAAGACGTGTTTCCGGCTCTGCCTGGTCGAGGGGCTGACCAGTGGTGAAACCGCAGACGCGCTCGGTCTGGCCGAGAGCACGGTGCGCGTACATGTGTTCAAGGCGCGGCAGACCATGCAGCGCCTGCTGTCCGCCTGGCGAGACGACGTGGAGGAAGCATGAGCGAGTATCGGGACCTATCGCGACTGCCCGAGGATCAGGCCTACTGGGATGACCTCGAGTCGCGGGTCATGGCTGGACTGCAGGACGAAATCATCCCTGCCGAGCCCGCTGGATTGTGGGCACCGCTGGCCGGCCGTGCGCTCGCTCTGGGAGGCCTGGCTGCCGCCGCCGCACTCGCTGCATTGCTGCTGGTTCCTGCTCGCACAACGCAGCAAGTCATGACCGCGGGACTGCTGCGCCTGCCCGAGAACGATCCGATGGTTGCGGCGTTCGTTTCTGCGGCTGCGCCTCCATCGCTCACCACGCTCATGTTTTCCGGTGAGAGCCCACGATGATTCGACCATGGAGGACCGTCGTTGCCGTCATTTCACTGCTCGCGATCGGCGCCGCGTCCGGCGTGACCTTCGATCGATTGCATCATCGGCAGTCCAACCGCCACATGGCGTTGATGGACGAAGTGCGCAACGACCCAATCGGCGCGCTGGACCGCCGTTTGTCACTCAGGCCCGAACAGCGTGAACGGGTCGCCGCCATCATCCAACAGCGGCAAGGCGCGATCGATGCCGTCTGGAAGGATACTCACATTCGCCTGCAGGCCACCATCGACAGCGTGGTCAGCGAAATCGCCGCCGTACTCGACCCCGACCAGGCCGCAACCTTTCGCGCCGCTGCCCGCGAGCTGCATGAGGACCCGCGTTTTATGCACCAACGGTAAGATCGGCTGGCAACCCGCCTCCGTTCCCCGCGTTTCCGGCCTTCCCTTGCGCCCGCCTGCCCATGTGCTAATATTTTGGCACCTTTTAGTGTCAGAAAACTGACATATGGGAGACGGGCTCATGAGCAACCGGGTAATGACGATCGCGCTGGCAATGTTCACGATTGGCGCCGCTGCCCGCGCACAACAGTCGCTGGTTCTACGGGGCGTGACGGTGATCGACGGGACGGGTCGCGCGCCGATGGCGGGTCGAAGTGTGGTCATAACCGGCGGCAGGATCTCCGCGATCGAAGCGTCGACGGCAGCGCGCCCAGCAGGCGCGCGCGTGCTGGATCTGGCGGGACGGTTCGTGATTCCGGGACTGGTCGACGCGCATGTGCACGTCACCTCGCCGTTCGAGATTCCGGAGCAGCAGGATTCCATGCTCGCGTTTCTGTTCGACAGCGGTGTGACATCGGTGCGGGACCTGGCGGGCGATGCAATCGTGCTGCGCGAGCGGGCGCAGCAGGCTACAGCGGCGTCCTTACCATCGCCGCGCATCTACTACTCGGCGTTGATGGCGGGAAACGAGTTCGTGCGCACGGAGCCGCGGGCCGCCCCGATCGCGCATGGTCAGGTGCCCGGAGATGCAGCGTGGTTACGCGGGTTGACAGAAACAACGGACCTGTCGAGTGCAGTTGCGGCGGCGAAGCAGGTGGGTGCAACCGGCATCAAGATCTACGCGGACCTCAGCGCGGCGATGGTCAGTCGAGTGGTGGCCGAGGCGCATCGACAGGGGATGAAGGCCTGGTCGCATGCCGCCGTCGTGCCGGCCAGGCCGAGTGATGCAGTAGCCGCCGGTGCCGATGTCATCTCCCACATCAGTTACCTGGTTTACGAAGGCAACGACCCGATGCCGGCATCGGTGCGATTGTGGCGGGGCATGGCTGATTATGCAGGACTGTCGGTGGACGCGCCGGCCATAACCCGGCTACTCCAATCGATGAAAGAGCGAGGCACGATAGTGGATGCCACGCTGATCCAGGTGAACATCGCGGGCGCGCGTGCGGAATTGGATCAGTCCCGTCCGGATTTGCACCCGATGCGGGCCTGGAGCTTCGCGGTGGCGCGTCGTGCTCATGCATTTGGCATCCCATTCGTGACCGGCACGGATTTCATGGGCCGGCCGGCGACCGATTCGGTTTCCTACGTGCATGACGAGATCGAGCTGCTGGTAACACAGGCCGGGCTGTCGCCGGTGCAGGCGATCAGTGCGTCCACGCTCAATGGCGCACGCGCAATCGGTCGCGAGCAGGATCAGGGCACCATCGAAGTGGGCAAGCTGGCCGATCTGGTTGTACTCGCCGCGGATCCGACGGTCGACATCAGAAATACGCGCGGAATTCTGTATGTGATCAAAGCGGGCCGGCTGCACGAGCGGACACTGTCCGAGCACGTCCGCCAACTGCGCGAATCACGGCGCGCGTCCACTGGCGGGAGGGTTCGAGGGCGGTGAGCGGTGGCGTTGGCGGGTGCGGAGGCGGTGTGCAGATCGGTTTCCGCGGCTCGGATTTCAATGAGCTGCTCTCCGGCCTCGAGCTGGGCGATCGCGTCGTACTCGGACCGGCCAGCGCCTGCGAGAACACTCCACGGATCGCCGCTGATGATTCACTTGAATGACCTGCATCGCACGTATCGAAAAGGCACGGACCAGATCCGGGCACTGGACGGTGTGTCACTCGACATCCAGCCAGGCGAGTTCCTGGCCATCATGGGGCCGTCCGGCTCAGGCAAATCGACGCTGATGAACATCGTGGGTCTGCTCGATCGGCCGGATGCAGGTTCCTACCATCTGGACGGCAACCGGACCGAGAGAAGTCGTTTACAACGGCAAGAGTGGCCGCATTCGGCTGGAAGGTCACTCGGAGGCAGCGCAGATCGTGTGGAATCGCACGGTCACTCGCGGCGCGTATATCACGAGTGCCGATGTTGCGAGTGCCGCGCGCGTAGCCCTGGTGGGTGATCACGTTGCGCGCTTTCATTATGCACACGCCCGTGCAGGTGCAGGAACGCGTACGCGCGGCTAATCGCGTGTTCACGGTATTCCTGCCGTTGATCGCAGCGATCTCGATCCTGGTGGGCGGGCTGGTCGTGGGCACTGCGGTCGGCGTGGCCGGCGTGCTGGTCGTCACTGCAATCGGTGCGGGCGCCCGCAACGAGGTGATCCAGCGCATTGAAAGCCTCGGCCGCAACCTGCTGGTCGTCACTGCGTCCACCGTCGAGTCGCGTGCGGGCCGGCGCATCCAGGGAAGCGATCGCACACAAACCCTTCGCATCGAAGACGCAATTGCGATCCAGCGAGGCTCAGCCAACATCATTCGCGCGGCACCAGCGCTCGATCGCGACGTGATTGCGAAGTTCGGTCCGATCACGAATCCAACCACGGTCATTGGCACGACTCCCGAGTGGCAGCCCATCCGGCAATTACCGATTGCGCGTGGTCGTTTCTTTACAAAAAGCGAGGATGACGCGCGTGCCCGCGTGGCGGTGCTCGGACATGACGCGCGCGCCAACCTCTTTCCCGATGCCATCGATCCAATCGGCCGTACGGTTCGAATCGGTACAGTCCCGTTCGAAGTCGTCGGTGTACTGGCCAGCAAGGGCGTGAGTGCCGATGGCAATGCCACCGAAGACGATCGCATCATCGTACCGCTCCAGACCGCATTGCATCGCCTGTTTCCGCAGAACTACCTGAAGACCATCTACCTGGAAGCCGTCGCCGCCGAACACATCGCCGATGCGGAGCGCGATGCCGGCGCAATTCTACGCGTGCGCCATGACCTGCACGTGAATGCTCGCGATGATTTCGTGATTCAGAACCAGCGCGCCATTCTCGCCGTCGAGCTGGCGGCCCAGACTTCCTTCACCCGGCTCATTCTGGGGCTGGGATTCCTGGCGCTGCTGGTCGGCGGTGTTGGCATCATGTCGGTTATGCTGCTGTCGATCCGCGAGCGCCGCGCAGAAATCGGATTGCGCGTAGCCACCGGTGCGCGCGCACGTGACATCGTCACGCAATTCCTGGCTGAGTCGCTGATCCTGGCGATTTGTGGCGGCGTGCTGGGTGTCGGCGGTGGGGTCGTTATCGCCAGCGTGTTATCGTCGGCGACGGAATGGCAGGCTCAGGTGTCGGCGCTGACGATCGCAATCGCCAGCAGCTCGGCGATCGCAATCGGAATTGGTTTTGGAGTATTTCCCGCGTGGAAGGCCGCATCGCTGGACCCGATCGAAGCGCTGCAGGCGTGAAGGCCAGAGCTTTCCTAATTGTTGCTCGCGCCGTTGATCCAGGGATCCTTCTGCATCCAGCGGTCCTGCGGCGCGAACAGGAATACCATTCCGCCATTCGCGATCATCGGAATCAGTTTGCGTGCGCGGGCCTGCTCCATGGCGGGACAACCTTCGCTGCGGCCGGCACGGGACGGTGTCACGTACGGAGCGCCATGCACGACGACGCCGCGCTCACGCGCCTTGCTGTTGAAGCCACCCGACACGCCATCTATGCGCAGGCCGATCGAGGTGTAGTACCGGCCGCCCGACTTGCCACTGAAGCCGTAGGTCTCACCGGCTACATACAATCCGAGCGATGTGGTCGCGCTGCCCGGCGTGTTGGTGAAGCGGGTCGGAATGCCATTCGCGCCGGTCGAGGAACCGCGGCCGTGGGCAACCAGGAAGGGGCCATCCACCAGCTTCAGCTGCGCCATGTCGAACACGTAGCCGCGCGCTGTCCGGTTATCGAGGCCGTAATCGACGTAGTAGAGATACGGCTTTTTGACTTCGTCAGGATTCTCGTCGCGGAAGTTGTAGTACGCCTGGATCGCAGTGCGCAGACCCTCGGGATGGCTCTGCTTGACTACATAGCTCGAAAGCGATGACAGCGCGATTGCGACGTCCTCATCAGGACCCGCCGCAGAACCAGTCGAGAGCACGACCAACATGAGGATTGGGAGCATCGAGATACCTTCCACATCAAAGGCGAAACGTCGAGACATCCTGGTCCCGACGTTCGTGCATTACCCCAGCGTGGGGCCATGCTCCAAAAAAGGTAACTATGCTTTCCCGTAAGCGGAACCCGCAGTACGATTTATCCTGTATGGGAAAGAAATTGCGGATAGCTTTAGCCTGATCCGGATGCGCCCTAGTCCCAGTCCTTAGTCGAATTCACAAATACGGTGGCATTCGGGCGCCGATCCATCGACGCCCTCGGTGCGTCACCGTATTTGTGAACTCGACCACTTAGTCCTAGACCTGGTCCTTTAACCTCCCTCCTCCTGGCGCTGGCCGGAAGGAGGAGGAGAACTAGGATTAGAGGACTAAGGACCAAGGATTAGGACTCGGGACCAGCATCAGGGGCGGCTCGCCCAGACAAAAGGTTACTCATGACACCGAGATATCGCGGGATCCCACTCATCGTCAGCCTGCTCGGCCCGGTCGCCCTCGCCTGTACCGAGACCGCAAAGCAGGCCACTCCTGACCCTGTAGTCGTGCAGGATGTCCACTCTTATGCGCGGCCGGCGGAGGCGCGGGTGGAGCACGTCTCGCTGCGGCTGGTGCCGGACTTCACGGCCAGACGAATCGGCGGAACGGCTCGGCTGGCGATCCAACGCACGGCGGGCGCGGACAGCATCATTCTCGACATCAGGGACCTCGCGATCCGCCGGGTTACGGATTCGAAAGGCGATACACTGGTCTACCACGTGGGCGCCAGCGATTCGATCCGGGGCGCGCCGTTGGTGATCCGATTACCGGCCAGCGGCGATACCATCGTCATCGAATACGAGACCTCGCCCAATGCCGCCGCGGTGCAGTGGCTGGATCCGGCACAGACGGCGGGCAAGAAGCTGCCGTTCCTGTTCACGCAGGGTCAGGCGATTCTCACGCGTACGTGGGTGCCGACGCAGGACAGTCCGGGCATTCGGCAGACCTACGACGCGACCGTGCTCGTGCCCACGGGCATGCGCGCGGTGATGAGCGCGGAAATGCTCACACCCGATGGCGAGCCCGCCGATGATGCGAATCGCACGGCATACCGATTCCGCCTGACCAATCCGATTCCGCCGTACCTGATCGCGCTGGCCGTCGGTGATCTGGCTTTCCGCAAGATTGGCGAAAACACGGGCGTCTGGGCGGAGCCGAGTGTGGTCGACAAAGCCGCCAACGAGTTCGTCGAAGTCGATCAGATGATTGCGGCCGCGGAAAGATTGTACGGACCGTATCGCTGGGGACGCTACGACATTCTGGTGTTGCCGCCATCGTTTCCATTCGGCGGCATGGAGAACCCGCGGCTGACATTCGCAACACCGACCGTTCTCGCCGGCGATCGCTCACTGGTCAGCCTGGTGGCACACGAGCTCGCGCACTCGTGGTCGGGCAACCTGGTGACCAATGCGACCTGGGATGACTTCTGGCTGAATGAAGGCTTCACGACCTACATCGAATCGCGACTGATGGAAGAGCTGCGCGGCAAGCCGTACGCGGACATGCTCCGACAGCTCGGCCGGCAGAACCTCGAGTCTACGGTCGCCGATCTCGGCCCGACCGCGCCGGACACGCGGCTGCACCTCGACCTTACCGGGCGCGATCCTGACGCAGGCATGACCGATATCGCCTATGAAAAAGGAGCGGCGTTTTTGCAGACGGTCGAGTCCGTCGTCGGCCGCGAAAAACTGGACACTTTCCTGCGCGGCTACTTCGACAATAACGCGTTCAGGCCCATGACGTCCGAGCGGTTCGTGCAATACCTGAACGAGAATCTGTTCGCGGGCGATGAATCGCTGGCCAGCCGTGTCCGGGTCAACGAGTGGATCAATCAGCCGGGCCTGCCGGACAACGTGCCGCCGGTCCGTGCCGAAGCGTTCGACCAGGTCGATCGGGCGGTCGCCGCGTTCCGCAGCGGCACGCTGCCGAACAAGGATCAGACCGACAAATGGTCGACGCACGAGTGGCTGCACTTCCTCCGGCAATTGCCCGACACGATGAGCAGCGCGCAGCTGCAATCGCTGGATCGCGCATTCAACCTGACGCAGAGCGGCAACAGCGAAGTGCTGTTTCAGTGGCTGCGGACCGCGATCCGCAATCACTACGAGCCCGCGCTGCCCGCGCTCGAGCGGTTCCTGACAGCGCAGGGCCGGCGCAAGTTCGTGGCGCCGCTCTATACCGACCTCATGGCCACCGACTGGGGCAAGGCCCTGGCAATGCAGATCTATCGCAAAGCCCGGCCGACCTATCATTCGGTCGCCGTCGGCACGATCGATGGGATTGTGGGCTGGCGGTAGCGGGGGGCGGTAGTGACGTTGTACTCTGTGACCCTTGTGGCCTCTGTGTGGTAAGAATCTTTCCCCGCCACAACACCGGAGTCGACTCATGAAAACATCCATCCTGGTTGCGCTGCTGGCCACGTTCGGATCCGGCACGGCCGTCCAGTCGCAATTGCCGCGACAGGACAACCTGCCGCCGCTCCAGACCCAGAAGCCTCCGCTTCATGGTACGGAGTGGATGGCCGTGACCGGCAAGCCGCTCGCCGCGGCCGCGGGCTCGATGATCTTTCAGCAGGGCGGCAATGCAGTAGATGCTGCGACTGCCATGCTCGCGGCGTCAGCAACCATGTGGGATGTGCTCTCCTGGGGTGGTGAGACCCAGGCGCTGATCTACAATCCGATCACGAAAAAGGTCATCGGCATCAACGCGCTGGGTGTCGCACCGACTGGCGCGACGCCCGAGTACTATCGCACGAAGGGCTACAACTATCCGCCGGAATACGGCCCGCTCGCAGCCGTAACACCGGGCACACCCGGCGGCCTCATGACCATGCTGGCCGAATACGGCACGATGTCACTCGCGAAGATTCTGGCGCCTGCAATCAAGCTCGCGGACGGCTATGCGATCGAAGCGCAGACCGCCAACTCGATGGAACGCGAGAAGGCCAACATCAAGCAGTGGAAATACTCGCCGGCCGTTTTCCTGCCGCATCTCGGTCAGGCGCGTGAAGCGCCCGAGGCTGGCGAGATCTTCCGTCAGGCCGACCTGGCTGCAACGCTGCGCAAGCTGGTGGACGCGGAAGCGACCGCGCTGCGTGCCGGCAAAAATCGCAAGGAAGCGATCTATGCGGCGTACGATCGTTTCTACAAGGGTGACATCGCGCAGGAGATCGTGCGCGGCACGCGTGAAGACGGCGGCTTGTTCACGATGGAGGACCTGGCCAACTGGAAGGTCAAGATCGAAGAACCGCTCTCCGTGAACTACAAGGGCATCGACGTCTACAAGCTGCGCGAGTGGCAGCAGGGTCCGGTCCTGCTGCAGGCACTCAACATTCTCGAGACCATCGATGTGAAGTCGATGGGCTACAACAGCCCCAAGTACATGCACACGATCTATCAGGCGATGAACCTCGCTTTTGCCGATCGTGATTTCTATTACGGCGATCCGGATATCGCGCCGGAAGAGCCGATCCGCGGATTGCTGTCGAAGGAGTACGCCAAAGCGCGCGCGCGCACGATCAACCAGGATCGCAATGATCCGACGGTAAAGCCCGGCGATCCATATCCGTTCCAGGACGGCACCAATCCGTTCAAACATTACCTCGATGCCTGGCCGCCCAAGAACAAGCCCGTGCGAATCACGTCGGAGCCTTCCGCGCGCAGTTGGGAAGATGCGTTCTTTGCCGGTACCACATCGATCCAGGCTGCCGACTCCGCCGGCTGGGTGGTCTCGGTTACGCCGAGTGGTGGCTGGATCCCGGCCGTGGTTGCAGGGCGCACCGGCGTCGGCCTCAGTCAGCGGGCACAATCCTTCGTGACCGATCCGGCGGAGAACCCGTTCAACGTGATGAAGCCCGGCCAACGTCCGCGGGTCACGCTCACGCCCACGCTCGCGCTCAAGGATGGACTCCCCTTCATGGCGTTCTCCGTGCAGGGCGGCGACTCGCAGGACCAAAATCTGTTGCAGTACTTCCTGAACACCGTCGAGTTCGGCATGACGCCGCAGCAAGCCGTGGAAGCGCCCAACATCAATTCCTTCCAGCTGCGCAACTCGTTCAACGACCATACATCGCAGCCCGGTCAGATGCTGGTCGCCACTGCCACGTCACAGGCGACGCGCACCGCGCTGCAGCAAATGGGCTACACCCTGCAGTTCGCACAGCGGACATCAGGACCCATAACCGCGATCTGGTTTGATCGGCGGCATGGAACCATGTGGGGAGCCGCCAGTAACCACGGAGAAGATTACGGTATCGCCTGGTAGTACGACCCAACTGCAGGATTAGGTGGAAGGACTAGGACTAAGGACCAGGACCAGGGCGCCCTCCCCTAATTTGAATTTGAATTCCACACTCGACATTCGAAATTGCTGTTGAAGTCGAAGCCGAAGTCGAAGTAAAATTTGAAATTGAAATTGAAATTGAATTTTCCGTTCCTCACCCCGACCATGAGTTTCATCGATGAGATCACAACTCCTGATCGCACTAGCCGCCGCCGCTGCCTTAACAACCCAGGCGAGGGCCCAGCAAACAACTTTCGTCTATCGCCTCGGCCGCGACACCACTGCGATCGAACAGTTCACGCGCACGGGCAATCGCATTACCGGTGAAACGGTGAACCGCAGTGGCGCAGCAGTGACGCGGCTGCAATACGAGGTCACGCTCGGCAGTGACGGCCGCCCGACTGCCGTCGTGTACCGAACCCGCAACGCGGCGGGCGCGACGCTGCCGAATGCGCCGACCGAGATTCGGCTGACGTTCGTGGGTGACTCGGTAAGACGGGAAGCAGTGTTTGCCGACAGCACGAGCAGACGCACCCTGGCTGCGGTGCGCGGCACGCCGTTCATGGGGCCGGCGTATGGCCTGCTCGAGATCGCGTTTGGGCAGATGCGGCGAGCCAATCAGCAGACTGCGGCGTTCGCGCTGGTCGGCACCGGCGCCGGCAACCCGGGCCCGATGCAGTTCACGGTGACTGGCGATACCATTCGCTCGCCAGATGGCCGGAAGTTCGTGGTCGATCGCGAAGGTCGGATCCAATCGATCGACGCATTGTCCACTACCCAGAAGTTGACCGCAACGCGCGGCAGTAATCGGGTGGACATTGCGACCATTGCGGGCGGCATGAGGGCAATGGGTTTGCTCTCGCCGCGGGACAATACGCATTTTTCGTTTATGCAGAGCCCTGTCTTCATCAACTACAGCCGGCCGAGTGTGCGCGAGCGCACGGTCTGGGGCGGCACGCTGGTCCCGTTCGATCAGATCTGGCGCAACGGCGCCAACGAGGCGACCCACCTCGCTACCAGCCGCGAGCTGACCTTCGGCAATGTGGTGGTGCCGCCCGGATTGTATACGCTGTGGATCTACAACGATCGCACCGCAGGACCGCAGCTGGCCATCAACAAACAGATCGGCCAGTGGGGTGCAGCGTTGCCCATGACCAATGTCTACAACCAGGCCAATGATGTCGGCCGCGTGCCGATGACCATGGCCGCTACGCCATCGCACGTCGAGGAATACACGATCACGATCCGCCCGGCTGGAGCGGGTCGTGGTGCGATCGATTTCGCGTGGGGTGACAAAGTCGCGACCGCAGCATTCACGTTCCGGTAACAAGTGGCCGGCCTTGAACTGCGGCCGCGCGCCGCGACCGAAATCGTAGACGCCGCGTTCCAGTTGTACACACGCAATTTTGCCACGCTGGTTTCGATCAGCGCGATTGTATTCGCTCCGTTCGTGATCGCCAATCTGCTGCTCACGGGCGGAGATCAAACGCTGGTACTCACCCGGCCGGCGACGTTCATCGCGCTCGGCATCATCGGCTGGATCTTCAATTCGATCGTGGAAGCCGGCATCGCGCTCGCGGTATCGGACAGCTATCTGCAGGGCGGCTCGGATGTCGGCACGGTCATGCGGCGGGTGATGGCGCGCGTTGGTCCGGTGATACTGGCTGTATTGGCCAAAACGCTGATCGTAGCACTGGGCCTGTTCGTGGGTTTGATGGCCGGCATCATGACGACGGCATTGGCCGGCGTCGGGCTAATGGGCGGGGGCGGGGGTGGCTCGCAGCGGGCCGCGGTGATCTTTGGCGTCATCGCGGTCACGACCTCCACGCTGCTGGGCGGATTTGTCGCGCTGTATTACTACGCCTGCTACTTCGCGGTACCGGCGACTGTGATATTGGAGAATCTGGGCGTGCGCGCGGGGCTCTCACGCTCACGCGCGCTGTCGAAAGGCGTGAAGCGGAAGGTGCTGACCACGCTCGGTACTTCCGTGACCGTGCTGTTTGTGCTGCAGATGGTGATCTCACTCATGATGCAGGCACTGCCTGGTCCGCCCGCCATCGGCTTTGCGCTGGAGCAGGTTGCGACCGTCGTGCTGGCGCCGATCATTGGCGTGATTGCAACCCTGCTCTACTATGATGCGCGCATCATCAATGAAGGTTTCGACATCGAGATGATGGCGGCGGACCTGGGTACGACCGCGCCGGTGACAGCCCCGTCGGTGACCACTCCTATGGCCGTCCCGCCGACGGCCGCCCCGCCGACCGAACCGCCAGCGGAATAACGTGCAACTGCCCGGCCCAATGATTCGCGATACGGTCGCGGCCGTATTCAGCGACCCTGCGTATGGCCGGCCTTCCCTGCTCCGCCGCATTGGTGAATGGCTGCTCAACCAGCTGGCCGCCTTTTTCAACCGTCTCGATCCGGCTGGACTACCGACCGCGGTGTTCTGGGTGCTGGCCGGGCTTTGTGGCGCGATCGTTATCGGCATTGTGGCCCGGGTTGGTTACCAGCTGTATACGGCCCGGCAACAACGAGGACCCGCGTTCGAGGGTGCGCACGGCGATGCCATCGCCGATGCCTGGGCATTGGCCCGCCGTCACGCCGCGCACGGCGATTACACTGCGGCCGCGCACGCACTCTATGCCGGACTGCTGCAGACCTTTGCGAAAAACGGTGAGGTCCAGCTGGATGATGCCAAGACCATCGGCGACTACATCCGTGAGCTGGCCGCGCGCTCATCCTCGCGGGTTGCGCGCTTCCGCGAGTTTGCGCGCAGCTACGAGACCGTGATCTATGGCCTCGGCTTCTGCGATCGCGAGCGCTTCGAGCGTCTCGAGATTCTGGCCTCCCGCATCGCGAGCCATGGCTAAGCCCTCGACTGCGCAGTCCTGGCTCTCACCGCGCCGATTGCTGATCGGACTGACCGCATTGGTGGTCATTGCGTTGTTGTTCGCGCCCACTTCCAAGAGCGTGGACGTGCCGGCATCGCTCAACTCCTACAGCCGTGAGCCGAACGGCGCGCGCGGTTTCTACGAGATACTGGACCGGCTCGGCTTCGATGTGAAGCGCTGGCTGAAACCCATGCGTCAGGGTCTCGACAGCACGGCCACCTACTTCCTGCTTTCTCCGCCGATCCAATTGACCACTGGTGAGGTGCAGCAGTTGCTGAAAACGGTGCGTGGCGGGGCGACGCTGATGGTACAGTCTGGAGCCGGCAGCAGGATGGCTGATTCCCTCGGCGTTTTCAGCGTACTCACCTACAATGCGATCCGGGATAGTACCGTAGCTCCCAGCATCGATCTCGATGAAGCGCGCGGCCGCTACGTACTGCGCAAGCGCAGCGGCAAGGACAGCACGGCTACCTACACACCGCCACCGGGCGCGCGAGTATTCGAGACCATCAGGACCCGGCGCGGCGCCGAGCCTGCGATCGTAGGTTTTGCCCTGGGCAAGGGGCGGGTGCTGGTGTATGCGGATCCTGAATTATTCCGCAACTCGCGTTTGCGCGAGCCGAATCGCGGCGTGCGTGCGGTCCGGCTGGCCGAGTGGGTGCTCGAGGGGAATGCGCGACGCACCATCTGGTTCGACGAGTATCATCACGGCTTCGGCACACATGCCAGTCTGCTGCGCGCTACGCGACGAGCGCTGACCGAGACACCTTCCGGTCGCGCGTTTCTGCAAGTGAGCCTGGCCGGACTGCTCCTGCTGTTTGCGATTGGAGTCAGGCCGATCAAGCCACAGCCGCTCGCCCGCATCGAGCGCCGTTCCCCGCTCGAGCACGTCGGTGCGCTGGCGCGCGCATACGAGGCTGTGAAAGCAACGCAGCTGGGTACGCGATTGCTCGTGCGCGGACTGGGGCGGCGGCAGGGCGCCCTGCGCGGCCGGTTCGATGAAGCGGAATTCCTGAAGGCCATTCGCGATCGCAAGCCCGAAGCAGCGGATGATGTCGAGCGCGTATTGCGGTCGTTGAATGGTGCGCCGGATCCGGAGGACAAGCTGACTGCGGCAATTTCCCGAATCGAACGAGGTCTCAGAACATGACTCCGGATGTGATTGCGGAGCTGCTTGCACGGGTGCGTGCCGCGGTGGCCGAGCGCGTGATTGGACAGGATCACGTGATCGAGCAGGCCTTGATCACCTTTCTCGCCAGGGGGCACGCGCTGCTCGAGGGCGTACCCGGAACCGCGAAGACGATGCTGGTGCGCGTGCTCGCCAGCGCCATGGACACACGCTTCGGCCGCATCCAGTTCACGCCCGATTTGATGCCGGCCGACATCACCGGCATCAGCATCCTGCGCGATGGCGGACGGACCAGTGAGTTTCATCCGGGACCGGTGTTCACCGACCTGCTGCTGGCTGATGAAATCAATCGCGCACCGGCCAAGACGCAGGCCGCACTGCTGGAAGCGATGCAGGAGCGCCAGGTCACGAGTGATGGCACCAGCCGCCCGCTTGGCGAATTGTTCACCGTGTTTGCGACGCAGAACCCGATCGAATACGAAGGCACATTCCCGCTGCCGGAAGCACAACTCGACCGTTTCCTGCTCAAGATCCGCGTGGACTATCCGTCGCAGGAGGCCGAGCTGACCATGCTCGACAACTACAGCAAAGGCTTCGATGCCGAGAAGGCGGAGACCGTGCTGCTCGAGCCCATCCTGAGCGGTGCAACCTGCGTAGCGCTGCGCGTGGCGGTGGATGCCGTGAAGGTCGAGCCGGAGGTGCGGCAGTACATGGCCTCGATTGTACGGGCAACGCGCGATGATCCAGCGCTCACGCTGGGCGGCTCGCCGCGTGCGACGGTCGCGTTGTTCCGCGTAGCACGCGCGGCGGCTTTGCTGGCTGGACGTGATTTCGTTACCCCTGATGATGTGAAGGAGCACGCACCCGCGGTGCTGCGTCATCGCATCCTGATCGCTCCCGAAATCGAAATCGAAGGCCGCACCAGCGATGATGTCATCGCGGCCGTGCTCTCACGCGTGAGCGCGCCGCAATGATTCCGACCCGTCGATTCGCTGCCGTGATGACGGCGCTGGCTCCGGTCTGGCTGCTTTCTTCGGATACGACTGGCCTTGCCGTCGCTGCGGCGATATCCGGCCTGGCCCTGCTCGCAGGCGTCGCCGATGCCCTGGCGATCCCGGGTGCGCGCCAGCTGCGCGTGCGCCGCAACCTCCCGCCATCGATCGGGCTCGGCGATACTGCCGAAGGCAGCTACAGCGTGGAATCGAGCTGGCCAATCGAGCTGCGCGCCGAGCTACACGATGTGATGCCGGCCGGCGTGCTGCGTGTAATCCCGCCGACAGCTTCGGATGCACCCTGGCGGGTTGGCCGTCTGCTGCTGGCGTCACGCGGGCGCGCGCAGACGGATGTCAGGCTCACCGGACGCCAGCGTGGAGACCATACCCTGGGCGACGTGGTGCTGCGAGTGTACGGTCCGCTCGGCCTGATCCAGCGCACGCTGCGCTACAAAGCCGACGGCACCATCGCGGTCGTGCCATCGATCGCCGGTGTGCGCCGCTTTCGTCTGCTGGCCCTGCAACATCGATTGCGCGATGCCGGTGTGCGCACCATTCGCCGCCGCGGCGAGGGGGCGAGTTTTGCCAACCTGCGCGAGTACGTGAGTGGTGACGATCCGCGCCATATCGACTGGAAGGCATCAGCCCGGCGATCCAAGCTCATCACGCGCGAGTTTGCGATCGAGCAGGGCCAGACCGTCATGATCGCGATCGATGCCGGTCGGCTGATGACGCAACTGGCCGAGGGCGTTTCCCGCTTCGAGCTCGCATTGGCCGCCGCCACTGTCCTGGCCGACGTGGCCACCCGCTCGGGTGACCTGGTCGGCCTGATCGTGTTCAACGATGAGATCCGCGCGTTCGTGCCGGCCGCCAAAGGCGCCTTTGCCATCCGCCGCATCCGTGATGCGATGATCCCGCTCACGGCCACGCTAACCGAGCCCGACTATGCGAGCGCGTTCCGCACCCTGGCCACGCGCCATCGTAAGCGCTCCCTGGTCGTCATCTTCACCGATGTGATCGATTCGCGCGCGTCGCGCACGCTGATCGCCCACACCGCGCGCAGTGCCGCGCGCCACCTGCCGCTGGTCGTGGCACTGCAGAATGATGAACTCATGGCGAACGCGGTGCCGCGAGAAGATGAGCCAGGTGAGTTCTTTCGGAACGCCGCGGCCGAGGAATTGTTGCTGGATCGGGAGGAAGCATTGGCGCGCATGCGGCAGGCCGGTGTGTCAGTGCTGGATGTGTCGCCGAAGGTCATGACCGCCGCGGTAGTGAATCGCTATCTCGCGATCAAGGCGCGGGCGGCGTTGTGACGGACATTGTGCATTGCAGTGTTTCGAGAGCAGAATCTCCCACTTGCCATTGCTCTTCTGAGCCAGCCACCGGGCACGCGCACATACCGCACCGTCGGGCGACACTACTGCGAAGGGAGGGTGCGGGCCGGCCGCATTGCGGAGCGTGGTAAAGACGTCGACGATTGCGATGGTGCCGGTTAGGAATTGCACATCCCGCAACTCTGCTGTGAGCGTTGCTGGTGCGAACCCCGCCGCGAATGCGAGCGCATGGCGCGCCGTGATTTCCGCCCGGCCGGTGACAATGACACCAACCGGGTTGACGAAGTCAGCATTCTCCGCATACACATTGCCATAGGCGACTGCGTCCTTAGCGGCGAACGCCGCCTCGAATGCCTGCACGAGCTGCTCGATCCCCTGATAGTCACCACCGGACGCGACTGCTGCGCTTTGTACGGGGACGCGATTATCGTCGCTCCCAGCAATCGAGTCGGCCCCGCTGCATGCGAGTGCGGACAGGAGAAGCAATAGTTGCCCGCACTGCGCGCGCGTCGCACGGAGTGACATTGCGATTCGCTGCTGTAACATTGGTGACCTCCAGGTTCGGTGTTGCCGCGAGCGCTTTTGCCGCGACTACCTTATTGGCGTAAGCAGTCACCAAAACGGCTCAGCAGCGCCGAAACAGCCTGCTCGATGCCGCCCACAGTCACCTTTGCATGTGTGGTCATAGAGTGATCGGGCAGGGCCCCGGGCTTGCCGAAAGTTCCCATCAGCGCGATATACTGTTTGTGGCGAGCAGCAGCAGTTTCCTTCCCCTCGCGCCGTGACATCGCATATCCCAGTGAACAATACTCGACAGATCATCGTCGCCGGGCTGTTGCTGAGCGGCTGCGCATCTGCGCAATCGACTTCGACTCAACCCGCAGCCGTCGATGGACCGCCGCCGGTCGAGCGGGAATTCCGCGGCGTATGGGTTGCCTCCGTGGCCAACATCGATTGGCCCTCGCGCCCTGCTCTACCGGTCGATTCGCAAAAGCTCGAGCTGCTGCAAGTGCTCGATCGCTCGAAGGAGCTCGGACTCAATGCGGTCATTCTGCACATTCGCCCGGCCGGCGACGCATTGTATGACTCGAAGCTCGAGCCCTGGTCCGAGTATTTGACCGGCACGCAAGGCAAAGCGCCTGAGCCGTTTTATGATCCGCTCGAGTTTGCAGTGCGCGAGGCGCATGCGCGTGGACTGGAGCTGCACGCGTGGTTCAATCCGTATCGCGCGCGTCATCCGAGTGCCCGCAGCGACTTCGCGCCGACCCACATCGCGCGCACGCACCCCGACCTGGTGAAACCATACGGCAGCTTCCTGTGGATGGATCCGGGTGAAGACCTGG
>JBBDWZ010000184.1:0-2258 GCA_040902615.1 Gemmatimonadota bacterium
TCCGATGACGTGTTTGCCATCTTCCGCCGACAGTTTGCCTACGATCATAAGCCACTCAACGAACGCATGGAATCAGCCGATTCCAGCCGCGACGATTGGGTGAAAGAACGCGTCTCGTTCGATGCAGCCTACAACGGTCCGCGAATGCTGGCTGATGTATACGTCCCCCGTCGGTACGCGCCCCCGTACCAGGTCGTGATTTTTTATCCGCCGGGGAACGCGCTGCAACTGACCTCGAGCGCGAACGTGCCGACCGCCATCTTCGATTTCATGATCAAGAGCGGGCGCGCGGTAATCTTTCCGATCTATCGCGGCACCTACGAGCGGGGCGGCGGCGAAGTGAGCAGTGACTATCCCGAGACCACCGTAAAATGGCGGGACTATACGATCATGTGGGGAAAGGATTATCGCCGCACCATCGATTACGTGGAGAGTCGCCCGGACCTCGATGCTGCGCGGGTCGCCTATTACGGTCTGAGTTGGGGCGGCGCCATGGGCCCGATGATGGGCGCGATCGAGCCGCGTACCAAGGTGATCGTACTGAACGTCGGCGGGCTCGAGTTCCAGCGTGCATTGCCTGAAGTCGATCACATCAATTACCCGCCGCGCGTCACTCAGCCGACCTTGATGTTAAATGGTCGTTACGATCATTTCTTTCCGGTCGAAACATCGCAACAACCGCTGTTCAACCTGCTGGGCACGTCCACGGAAAACAAAAGGCATGTGATTTTCG
Source organism: Gemmatimonadota bacterium (assembly GCA_040902615.1). GTDB lineage: Bacteria > Gemmatimonadota > Gemmatimonadetes > Longimicrobiales > RSA9 > JBBDWZ01. Next base: position 734 of record JBBDWZ010000184.1, read on the forward strand.
AAGGCGGGCACATGGTTCCGCGACCCGATGTGATTCGCGAGACCTTGAGCTGGCTGGATCGCTATCTGGGACCACCCAATACGCCCGGGGCCAATCGATGACGTCCGCATTAACGGTGAGAGCGCCATCGTTTCTTCTGGGTCTGGTTCTGGCTATCGGTCTCAACGCGCACTGCGCAGCAATGCAGCAGCGGCCGAACGATCAGGTCATTGCCGTCACCCGCGTCACCGTGATCGACGGCAGCGATCCGACACCGCGTCTCAATCAGAACGTCATTGTGCGTGGCAATCGCATCATTGCAGTCGGGCCGGCGGCGTCGACCGCAGTGCCGCGCGGAGCACGGGTGATCGACGGCCGCGGCCGTTTTCTGGTTCCCGGCTTCTGGGACATGCACGTGCACACAGTGACGCCGGGCGGCCGGGAAGTGCTCGCGCTCTACGTCGCCAATGGCGTACTCGGTGTGCGTGACCTGGCCGGTGAGTGGGCGCAGATCACACAATGGCGCCGCGAGATTTCAAACGGAACGCTGGTGGGTCCGCGCATCGTGGCATCGGGTCCGTACATCGAAGGCGGTGATGTACCGATTCCGCATATCCTGGCGCGTACACCCGCCGAAGCGCGCGCGGCCGTCGATTCGCTGGTAAAGCTCAAGGTTGACGTCGTAAAACTGCACAGCCAGCTCACGCGTGAGGTGTATTTCGCCGCGCTGCGAGCAGCACGTGATCGCGGGATGCGTGTTGCCGGGCATGTGCCTCGCTCGATCACCGCCGGAGAAGCCTCCGATTCGGGGCTCACCAGCATCGAGCACATGCTGCAAATACCCACGCCCTGCACGCCAGCCGATTCACTGGCGTTGCGTCCGCGTTTTACGGTTCAGAGCGTGTTGGGTCGTTGCACGTCCGTACCACTCGCACCCTTGTTCGAAACGTTTGTCCGCAACCGAACCTGGGTAGTGCCGACCATAGTTGCAGGTTACGAGATCGCACACTGGCCGAAGCGGGACCTGCCCGGCGACGCCCACGCGCGATTCCTGCCTGATACGCTGCGCCAATTCGTCAGGCAGATTTTTCCGATGCCTGACAGTATTCCGCCTGATGCCGATGTGGTCGGTATGGCATTATGGGAAAGAAGGATTGCGCTGGTCGGTGTGATGCATCGCGCGGGCATATCAATTCTGCCGGGGACCGATGCGCCGCTGCGCAACAGTCCGCCGGGCTTCGGGCTGCATGAAGAGCTGGCGATTTTTCGGCGTGCAGGTCTGTCGAATTTCCAGGTACTGCGGGCGGCAACCTACGAGCCAGCGCGTTACCTGGGAGCACTCGACTCGCTGGGTACGGTTTCCGCCGGGAAGATCGCGGACCTGGTATTGCTCGGCGCAAATCCGCTGGACGACATCCGCAATACACGCCGGGTCGAAATGGTCATCGCCAACGGCAGGCTGATCGATCCGGCGGCGATTCTCAATAGACGGGTTGGGGGCTAGCGGTAGCGGCGGGGCGTGGAGCAGTTCGTTGGGGGTTTGCGG
>JBBDWZ010000184.1:2301-24000 GCA_040902615.1 Gemmatimonadota bacterium
CCGCCACCGACCGCCACCGCCAACGCCATCGCTAACCGCCACCGGCAAACCGCACCGCCACCGCTAACCGCCACCACTGCTGCGGTGTCGAGAACTGGTTGCCGGGGTTAGTTCGGCCAGCACCTCCTCCGTATGCTCACCCAAAGCCGGCACGCGGCCCATGCGCGCTGAAACGCTTTCGAGGTTATGCGGTGGCAATAACGCGGGGATGGTCCCGCTCGGTGTTTCCACCGTGGTCCAGCGCCGACGCGCTTCGAGCTGGGGATGCGCAACTACGGCGGCAACTTCGTTCAGTGCAGCGGTCGGGATGTCGGCTTGCTCGAGCCACGTCATCACTTCGCTGCATGGATGACTGCGGAAGCGCCGCTCGATCAATTCCTCGAGAGCCTGGCGATTTGCAAGTCGCAGCTGGTTAGTGCGGAACCGATGGTCGTCGGCGAGCGAGGTATCGGCCATGACCTGCGCGCAGAAGCGTTGCCACTCGCGCTGGTTCTGAATCGCCAGCAGGACGGCGCCGTCCGCACAGGCGTACGCGCCGTAGGGCACAACCATGTTGTGGCGCACGCCCATGCGCGCGGGCGACTCACCCGAGCCCTGCCACACGTACAACGCGGGCGTCATCCATTCCACCAGACACTCGAGCATCGAGATGTCGATGCGGGTGCCGCGGTTCGTACGAGAGCGCTGGATCAAAGCGGCCAGGATGGACGAGTAGGCGTACATGCCCGAACCGATATCGGCGATCGAAATGCCGACCTTGGCGGGAGCATCCGCGCTGCCGGTGAGCGAGATGACGCCGGACTCGGCTTGGACCAGCAGGTCGTAGGCCTTGCGATCGCGTTGCGGGCCGTCGGGGCCATACCCGGAGATGCCGCACCAGATGAGCAACGGGTGCTGCTCGTGCATGTGGTCATAACCGAAGCCCAGTCGTTCCACTGCGCCAGGTGCCAGGTTGTGCACGAACACATCGGCACGGGCCAGCAACTGGTTGCACACATCGTGATCGCGCGGCTGCTTCAGGTCGAGCACGATGCTGCGCTTGCCGCGATTCAACCACGCGAAGTATGCGGACTCGCCGTGCAGTACGCTGTCGTAGCTGCGCGCGGTATCGCCGCCGTCGGGACGTTCGACCTTAATCACGTCGGCACCCAGGTCGGCCAGCTGGCGCGAACAGAAGGGCGCGGCCACGGCCTGTTCCAGGGTCACGACGCGAATGCCCGTGAGCGGCAGTTGCTCGTCGTTAAGCATGGGAAGTTGCAGCAAGTCCATCGTCGAAATGTTTTGACCAGACGCCCAACAGGGCAGGGAACAAACGGGCGACGTCATCGCATTCGGCCAGCGCATGCACAGCCGTGATTGCACGCGCGACAACGTCCGGTCCGAATCGCGGTGCTACCAACGCGCTGAACTTCTGCTCCAGCTCGACCGTGGTCACCGGGTTCTCCGGATTGCCGCGCGGATAATCGGCGCCGCCGGACAACACGGTACCGTGGTCCATCTCTATGCGGACGCGCGCCGGCCAGGCAGCAGGGTATTTTGCTGAAAGGTCATCGCTCACGCGCACGCGCGTGCGCGCGAGAAGGTTAGCCAACGGACGCTCACGCACGCCATCCGCGGAGAAGCGATCGGCGGAGAACTGCTCGAGTCCTGCGCGACCCTCCAGCAACGCGACCGCAACGCAATAGGCCAGGCTGAACTTTGCCTGGTAGGCTGATCGCGGATTCATTTCCTTCACGATCTCGAAGCCGGGACCGTAGGTGTCGATCGAGATCGCTTTGACCGTCACCAATGTATTGCGCAAGTGCGGGTCATCCGGCCCTGACAACGCGTCGTCCTTGATTCCTGTCATGTCATTGCGCAGGGTCAATGCAGTGTCAATGGCCGTGTGCGTGTGTCCGCAGCAGGCGTGCACCTTGTAGCAGTTCTCGCTGATTTTCCACCGCTCGCCCAGGCCATCGGTGATGCGGCCGGCATCGAACCCTTCGCTCATCGCGCGAAAGAAACCTCGTTCACCTTCCAGTATACGGGTTGCACCAGTAAACCCGGCACGCGCGAGGTCGGCTGCGAGGATGCCGTTCATGGCGGCTTTGCCGGGGTGCAGATGTTTGCTCATCGCGCCGTCGGCATTGAACTCCCAGAGACCGGCGGCCTGCGTGCCGGCACTGCCGAGCGCGTCGAGCATCTGAGTCGCATCCAATCGCATGAGCGATCCCGCAGCGACTGCAGCGCCGAACGTGGCCGCGGTGCCAGTCGGGTGCCAGAACCGATAGTGGCTCGGGTTCACCGCCTCGCCGATGCGCAATGCGGCTTCGTAGCCGAGCGTTACCGCGAGGAGAAAGGATTGGCCATCGGCATGCTCGCGCTCGGCGACCGCGAGGGCGGCTGGTATTACGGCAGCAGCCGCGTGTACAGTCGACGCCTTGTGGATGTCATCCAGCTCGAGGATGTGCGAGGCGACACCGTTGGCGAGCGCAGCGCCCGCAGCACTCGAGCGGCCCGCTGGAAATAGCGTGGCTTCAGCCGATAGGCCCAGGCCGGCGGTAACCTGCTGCGCCATTCGAGCGGGCGGCTCGAGTGATCCGGCCAGCGCGGAGCCGAGCCAGTCGAGTACCGAGCGCTGCGTGTCCTCAACGACCAGTGCAGGCAAGTCAGCGAATCGACGACCGCTCAGCGCTTCAGCCAGCTGTCTGGTTACGGGCTCTGCCATCATCGGCGCCACTCAGCGGGCGTGCTGAGGTTCATCACCTGGTCGGCCGCCTGCACCAGCACGCGGTCGACCGCATTGTCGATCAGCAGGGTCCGTTCGGTTGCAAACAGGACACGAGTAGTCCAGCCGCCCGTGCCGTGCAGCCGCAGGATCCACCAGCGTGCGGCCTCACCCGATGCCGGTGTGATTTGAAGCGCGCCGCTGGCCACACTCACGGTCGGCATACCGGGCGCTGCGGCATCGAGCCAGGGCGTGGCCGGCACCACGGCGACGGTCCGATACAGATCCGAAGCCAGCGTGCTGGCGAGTGCGCCGCTGTTGCGTTTCAGCGTGGTATTGGTGTTGTAGAGGATGTGCCCGGTCCCGGCCGGCCGCGTGCGGGTCAACTGGATCTGGCTCGGAATCTCCTGGATCGTGAAGGCGCTGGCCGTGCCATCGTTGACGCGATAGGCGGCGAGACCCGGCCAGACGTGGCGTCCCATCGTGCTCTGCGCGATCCACCAGTCGAGCAGAGCAGGGTAGCTCTGCTGCGTTGCTGCAATCGACCAGTACAATTGCGGCGCCAGGTAGTCGACCCAACCCTGCTGCAGCCATTTCCGCGAGTCGGCGTAGATGGACGCGTACGCATCCAGTCCATTGATTCCGGGCGGAAAGCCCGGTCGCCAGATGCCGAACGGCGATATTCCCACCTTCAGCGCCGGCTTGATCGCGTGCACTTCGCGATACATCCGTTCGATGAACCGATCGACGTTTGCGCGCCGCCAGTCTGCCAGGGCCACGCCACCGCCGTAACGGGCGTACGTGGCAGTGTCGGGAAACGGGATCGGCTGACCGGCCGTGTTGTTCACTACGTAGGGATAGAAGTAGTCGTCGGCGTGAATTGCATCGATGTCGTAGCGGCGCACGATGTCGGCGATGACGCGCATCGAGTGGTCATGCACGTCCGTCTCGCCCGGGTCCATCCAGATGTTGCCGGCGTAGACGCGGATCAGATCGCGTCGAGTGTTGAATAGGTGGGATGCTGCCAGACGCGCGGTATCCGCCGTGTTGCCGGCGCGGAACGGGTTCACCCAGGCGTGAAGCTCCATGCCTCGGGCATGCGCTTCCTGGATCGCGAACGCGAGTGGATCGTAGCCGGGATCGGTGCCCTGCGTGCCGGTCAGCATCGCGCCCCACGGTTCGATCGTGGACGCGTAGACCGCATCGCCGGCCGGCCGGACATGGAATACGATCGTGTTGATACCGATCGCGGACGCGCGCGCCATGATGTCCACCAGCTCGGCGCGCTGTTGATCGGCGGTCAGGTTCGAGCGCGTGGGCCAGTCGATATTGGCTACGGTCGCGATCCATAGCCCTCGCATCTCGCGCAGTACCGCGGGCGCCGCGGTGTCCGGGGGCGTTGCCGGTACCGTGTCCGGTGGCTCAGTGAGTCCGGGGCCCGAATCCGAACAGGCAGCCGCCAGCAGCGCGAGGCTGAGCAGAGACCAATATCTGGCGTGTTTCATGGAGGTCCGCAGTCGATTCTCCTAGAGCACAATGCGCCGAAGCTCGACGACCGGCAGCCCGGCACCGACCAGTTGAGCATTGAGCTCGACGAGATGGCGTTGGATCAGCGTGCGGTACCTCGTGAGGTGGGTCTCCAGCTCGGCCGATAGCTCCTGGAACACTCGCCGGTAGCTCTCCGGCGGCGGTCCATCGCCGCGCTCCAGATTGGAACGCAATCCAGTCAGCCGGTCGTTGAGCTTGATCGGAAACGCGATCTTGTCCTTGGCACTCTGGTTCTTGACCTGGTACAGCTCGCTTTCGACAGCGGCCAGCGCAGTTGACGTGTAGGTCAAGAGCAACACGAGCGGCTGGTTCTCCAGGGACGATGCGCGGCGGGCGCGGTCGGTCAATTGCGTCCGTAGCTCACGAATGTCGATCACGGCCTGGTTGGCGGCAGTGGTTGCATCGCGCACGCGCAACGCCAGCTCGAACTGCTCGCGCAAATCAGCGTCGGTGACATTGGTGAGTCGTGGATCGCGGCGCAGCTCGAGCGTGCGTGTGCTGCGAGTTGCTTGTGGGCCGGCCCATGAAGTCAGTCGAATCTGGTACTGTCCGGGCGGTGCAAACGGCCCGCGTCTGGGATCGCCGCCCTCCAGTATGATGCCGGGAAACACGACCGAGCCGGTGTAGCGTCCATCCCAGGAAATACGGTTGAGTCCGCGCGAGCGCGGCAGGCCCGTGAGCCGACGCGCGATCTGAGCAGCCGCGTCCGTGAGCTCGACGATCACACTGTCCGCCGGCGCCGCGAGCCAGTAGTCGATGTTCGATCGCATCCGCCGTACGGCGACTGACGGCTCGAAGAGATGGACTGCACTTGCCGTGACGGCGGAAAGCTGGCGCAGCGGCGAGATGTCATCGAGGACCCAGAACGAGCGCCCGTGTGTCGCGATGACGAGGTCACGGCCCTCGACCACCAGGTCGGAGATCTGCAGATCGGGCAGGTTCAGCGATAGCGGCTGCCAGTGCGCGCCATCGTCGAACGACACGTACACGCCGTGCTCCGTGCCTGCATACAGCAAGCCTGCTCGCGCAGGATCCTCGCGGACCACGTGTACGTAGGCGTCCTCGCGGATGCCCGTGACGATTCGGGTCCAGCTCTTCCCGAAATCACTGGTGCGCCAGATGTGTGGTGAACGATCGTCGAGCTCATATCGCTTGACAGCGAGGTAGGCGCTGCCATCGCGGTGGGGCGACGCATCGATGCGACTGACGCGTGAGAACGGCGGCAGGTCAGGCGGCGTGACCCTGGTCCACGATGCTCCGCCGTCTCGCGTGATGTGCACGAGGCCGTCATCCGAGCCGACCCAGATCGTACGGGCATCCTTGCGTGATGGTGCAATCGTGAAGATGGTGGCGTAGACCTCCGGGCCGTCCTGATCGAACACGATTGCGCCACCGGTATTGCCCAGCGTCGAGCTGTCGGCGCGGGTGAGGTCTGGGCTGATCCGGCGCCAGCTCTTTCCTTCATCCACACTCTTCCACAAGTGCTGAGAGCCGGCGTACACCGCGTCCGGCTCGAGTGCCGTGGTCGCGATCGGATAGTTCCAGTTCCAGCGCTCGCGCATTCCGCCCGCAGGTTCACCCATCACCAGGCGTGGATACGGTTGTACGTCCCGTTCCTGCCCCGTGCGCCGATCGTAGCGGGTCAGCGCGTTGGTTGCTCCCGCGTAAAAGATGTCCGGCTGATTCGGTTTGGCTGCGATGGTTGCGCTTTCACCGCCGCCGACCTCGTAGAACCAGTCACCGGGTGCACTGTCTGGATTACGCAGGTGGCCGCCATCACTCGGCACACACACGGTGGTATTGTCCTGCTGCGCGCCGCAGACGTGATACGGCACATCCGATGTCGTGGTCACGCGATAGATCTGCGCGGTCGGAAAGCCGCGCGCGGTCCAGGTGGTACCGCCGTTCACGGACACACTGGCCCCGCCATCGTCCGCGACGATCATGCGTTTGTTGTCAGTAGGATCGATCCACAAATCGTGATAATCGGCGTGATGCCCAGCCAGGCGAGTAAAGGTGCGGCCGCCGTCGGTGGACTTGAGCAGCTCGAAGTTGAGCTGATACAGTGTTTCCGGGTCCTTCGGATCCGCGGTCATACGCAGGAAGTAGAACGCGCGCTGCCAGAGATCGCGGTTGCCGTTCACTTTCGTCCAGGTCGCGCCCGCATCATCGGAGCGGTACAGCCCACCATCAGTGGCTTCGACGTTGGCATACACGCGCCGTGAGTTGGCACCGACTGCCACCGTGATCTTGCCGAGTACGCCGGCGGGCAAGCCGGGATTGCGGGTCAGCTCGGTCCAGGTTTCGCCGCCGTCGATCGACTTGAAGAGACCGGAGCCGGCGCCGCCACTCCAGAGGATCCAAGGCTTGCGATAGACCTGCCACAACGTTGCGTAGAGCACGCGCGGATCGTTCGGATCGATGACCAGGTCGGCAGCGCCGGTCCGTGCGTCGCGGAAGAGGATCTTGCGCCAGGACCGTCCACCATCGGCGGAGCGGAACACGCCGCGCTCTTCGTTCGGACCGTACGGATGTCCGAGCGCTGCGACGTACACGAGATTCGGATCGCGCGGGTGCACACGTACGCGCCCGATCGCTTGGGTATTGGCCAGACCGGCATGGGTCCAGGTTTTGCCGGCGTCAGTCGAGCGATACACGCCATCACCCTGCATGACATTGGCGCGCAGCTGCGTCTCGCCCATGCCTACGTACACGACATCCGGGTTAGACGGCGCAACCGCAATCGCACCGACGGACGAGCTGCGGATCTGGCCGTCGGTGACCGCCGCCCAGGTGGTTCCACCATCGGTGGTCTTCCAGACGCCGCCGCCAGTAGCGCCGAAGTAGAACTCGTACGGCCGGCTCGGACTGCCGGCCGCGGCAATGGAACGGCCACCCCGGTTCGGCCCGATGTTACGCCATTGAAGCGCGGTGATGGATGCGGGATCGTACGGAACGTTCTGCGCCTGGGCTGGCACGACCGTACCGCCGATCAACGCTGTGGCCGCAATCGAACTGAACACGAACCGGGCGGAGTTCACACTGCGCTCCTTGCTGACTTGTTCGGAATCGGGGCCGGCGAGCCTGCTGCAGGGGTCTACCTGAACACAATGACGCCATGGCCCGTCGCGCAGGCCATGGCGTCATTGCATCGCGAAATTACCGCTCGTTCAACCAGACGTCTTCCAGCACCCTGAACGTCTGGGTCCCGATCTCGGTGCCGCCGACGCTCACTGCGACCTTGTAGACGCCGGGCGTCGCCAGGCGGCAGCCACCACCGCCCCCACGACCGCCGCCGCCCCCACCACCGCCGCCGCCACCACCACCTCCGCGGCCGGCGTCGGGTTGGGCCGGGGCCGGAGTCGCACACAGGTCCCATTGCCAGCGATTCAGGCCGGCCGCGTTGCCGCCCGTCTGCGTGCGGAATTCACGACCCGTGCTCATGTCGGTGATGACGATCTTTACCTCACCGCCGGTGCTGCCTTTGAGGTGGTATGCGATGGCGGTGCCGCGCGGCGCGTTTTCACCGACCCACCACTTTTCACCGGGAGCGTTCGCCGCCAGCCGGCGATCCTGCTTCCAGATGATGGCATCGCGCACGGGCAGCAGCGCCGACGCGCGATCCAGCGTGGCCGGTGTCAGGCTCTGCAGCGGGGAGATGTCATCCATGATCCAGACGCTGCGCGAGTGCGTGGCCAGGATCAGATCCTTGTCCCGCGGATGCACGAGCACGTCATCAACTCGCCCGGTCGGTAAGTTGGGCATGAACTTGTGCCAGCTCCTGCCATCATCGAGCGAGACATAAAAGCCCAGCTCGGTCGGTGCGTACAGCAGGTTGCGATTGAACGGATCCTGCCGAATCGAGTTCACGTTACCAAAGGCAGGCAGATCTCCGCTGACCGATGTCCAGGTCTTGCCGTAATCGGTGGTCTTGAAGATGTACGGCTTGAGGTCGTCATTGCGATGGCCGTCGAGTGCGGCGTACGCCGTGCCCGCGTCGAACCACGATGCTTCGAGTCCGGACACGTAGTACTCGTGATTCACGCCCGGCATGTTCTTGCCGACTTCTTCCCAGTTGTAACCGAAGTCACGGCTCACCTGGATGTTGCCATCGTCGGTGCCGGCCCAGATTACGCCAGGCATCTGCGGCGACTCCGCGATCTCCGTAATGGTACCGTATTCATTGGCCACGTAGCCATCGTTACGGGAGAGAATGCAGGCGTTACCCGGACCCGCGCCGCGACCGCAACTCGGCAGGCCATACGACACGCCCATGATCTGCCGGCTGTTGAGGTCGATGCTCTTGCCCAATTCCTTGGTTGTGGTCCAGGTGTCACCACGATCGCGCGAGATATGGAGCGAGCGGCCACCAATCATCACCATGCGCGGATTGTGCGGCGACAAGCGGATCGGGTTGTTCCAGTTGAACTGGAGCGGCCGTCCCGCAATTGGATTCAGGATGTTGCCGCGCCCGCCGCGCCCGCCGCCCGGCTGCGGCGGCGCTTCACTCGCAACCGAATCGGGCGCCGCACCACCTGCGCGTCCGCCCCCACCGCCCCCGCCGCCACCACCACCACCCCGTCCGCCACCCCCCGCGTTCGGCTTGATGCTGGTCGAGACGCCGTTGGCCAGGTCATAACGGTTCAATCCGGCGTTTTGTGATTCCGTATAGAAGACGTTGAAGTCGGTCGGATCGATCTGGCTCTGGAAGCCATCACCGCCGCCCACGCTGATCCAGTTCCATTGCCGCGGACCGGCGCCCGAGCGCACATGGCTGGGACCGCACCACGAGCCGTTGTCCTGCAAACCGGTGCACACCCAATACGGCCTGCGCAGGTCGGCCGAGGCATGATAGGACAGGCCGAATGCGCCGAAGTTGCGGACCGCTTCCCAGCTCTCGCCGGCATCGTAGGAAACGTCGAGTCCGCCGTCGTTGCCGAACATCACGTGATTGCTGTTGGCCGGATTGATCCAGATCGCGTGATGGTCGACGTGACCCATGCCCTGCAGACCCTGCCAGGTCTTGCCGCCATCGGTCGACTTCTGCGCGCTGACTCCGGCGACGTACACGACGTCGCAGTTGTTTGGATCGGCGCGGATCTGGCTGAAGTACATCGGCCGCTGGTTCTGGTTGGACTGGAACGTCCAGTTGCGGCCACCATTGCTGGACCGCCACACGCCATTCGACTGCGGGTTGGGCGGTGGAGGCGGCCCACCACGACCGCCGCCGCCGCCACCACCGCCACCGGCACGTCCGCCGCGGCCTGCTGTGTCGGGTGTGGCCGGCGCTGCCACGCGCGGTTCCTTGTCCAACGCTACTTCGATCTGCGCATACACAATGCTCGGCTGCGATTTGCAGAAGTCGAGCGCGATGCGGCCCATGGTACCGCGCGGCAGTCCATTACCGGTCAGCTTGCGCCAGGTACGACCGCCGTCGGTGCTCTCATGCAAACCGCTGCCCGGGCCGCCTCCATTGAACCCCCACGCAGTACGCTGCCGCTGGTACATCGCCGCCAACAGGCGGTTCGGGTTGCCCGGATCGATCGCGATTTCCGTCGCGATCGTGTTCTCGTCGATGTACAGCGTCTTGTTCCAGGTGCGGCCGCCGTCGGTCGTCATGTACACGCCACGATCCGCGCTCGGCGCGTAGAGCTTGCCGCCCACTGCAACCCAGACTGTGTTCGGATCGCGCGGGTGAACGATCACGCGGCCGAGCGTCTGGATATTCTGGAAGCCGACTCGAGTGAACGTCTTCCCGGCGTCCGTGCTCTTGTACAAACCATCACCATATGTTGTCGTCTGGCGATTGTTCGACTCGCCGGTCGCGACGTAGATGATGTTCGGGTCGGACGGTGCCAGCGTGATGTCCGCGATCGAGCCCGACCCGTACGTGTCGAAAATGGGCTCCCACGTCGTACCGTTGTTCACCGTCTTGACGATGCCGCTGACAGCGAAGCCGACGTAGAAGGTCGACGGGTTCCGTTCATCCACGGCGAGATCGTCGACCCGGCCGCCCTGGCTCAGCGGTCCGATCGATCGCCAGCGGAAGCCGCGCAGCGCTGGATTGATCGGCTGGTTGATGGCCGGCGCCTGCGGGGCGTTTCCGCCACCACGCTGGGCAAGGGCCGGAGCAGCGGTACTAAACCCCAGGAGCACCAGTCCCAGAGCGACGCCCGCGTAGCGAGTTACGGTTTGCATTAGGGGATCCTCGACAAACTTGAAGAGAGGGTTTGAGCCGTGAGAGAATACGCAGTCAGGCGCTCGACGGGCAAGAGAAAGCGACGAGCGAGGAGCGACGAGCGACGAGTAACCGCTTAAAAGGGCCCCCGTCCAGTTAGAGCTTTGCTGCCAAACGCAAGATCGCGCGTTGCAGCAGGGATCTAGCCGGACGCGGGCCCGTCTTCGCGGTTACTCGTCGCTCCTCGCTCGTCGCTCGTCGTTACCCTCTCCGATCGCGTCGGTCCTCTCTCCGGTCACTCATATTTCCATGATGCTCGAAACGGGGTTGTGCCGTTCTGAAAATGCTGACGCGAGTGCCCTTGCTCGCGTTGCATCGCTGAAACAAACTGTAACACCGAAGCGATGTCGATCGATTCGGACTTCACTACAGGAATGGATTCAAATCATGGCCGTTGAATCAACCATGCTCGAGCTCGGTACCACCGCGCCCATGTTCGCATTGCCGGATACCGAAGGCGCTGCTTATTCCACCGATGATTTTGCCGACGCGCCCGCGCTGCTGGTCATGTTCATCTGCAATCACTGTCCGTTCGTAAAACACGTGCGCCCGGAGCTGGCCAGGCTCGGCCATGATTACCAGCCGCGCGGCGTTGCCATCCTCGCAGTCAGCTCGAACGATCCGGTGGCCTATCCGGACGATTCACCAGAGCGCATGCGTGAAGAGAAAAGGGAAGCAGGCTACACGTTCCCGTATCTGTTCGATGCCACACAGGAGATTGCGAATGCCTACAAAGCAGCGTGCACGCCCGACTTCTTTCTGTTCGATCGGCATCGCAAGCTGGTGTACCGCGGCCAACTGGATGACAGTCGTCCCAGCAATGGCGTCCCACTCACCGGCCGCGACCTGCGCGCCGCCCTCGAGGCCGTGCTCGGCAATCAGCCCATTTCCCGCGATCAGCACCCCAGCATCGGCTGCAGCATCAAGTGGAAGCCCGGCAACCAGCCCAGTTGGTGGCGGTAGCTCGCGCCCGCCATCGCGCCGCCACAGCGCCCGCCATCGCCGCCACTTGGCCCGTGAGCAGCCTCGTTGAGCCCCGCCGCATTGAGAGCACGGAGTCAAGGTGCAATTGTGTGTGCGGCTCTTGAATGGGGGAATCATGACAGACAGAACAGTGACCGCACTCTTTGCGCTGATGCTGGTGGCCGGGCGGGTGGAGGCGCAGGCCGGGCAAGGGCAGGAAGAGGCGGCGGTGCGTGCAGCGGTGCAGGCCTACTTCGATGGGATGATGGCGGGAGATCAGGCGCTCCTGAAGAAAGCGTTCCACGCGGAATCGTTCCTGATCGGTCCAGGCGCAAAGGATGCGACCCGTATTCCATTCGCGAACTGGCATACGAGTTTCACAAAGCCGATGGCGAATCCGACGGAGTATCGCAATTCGATTCTTTCGATCGATGTCGTCGGGCAGGCCGCGGTCGCGAAGACCGAGCTGGACTGGCCGCGAGTTCGCTACGTCGACTACCTCTCGCTGTTGAAGGTGAATGGCGAGTGGAAGATCGTGAACAAGATCTGGCACCAGGAGCCATCGGCACGCGCACAGGCGGAGCCGCCGATCAGTGCCCGGCCGCTCAGCACGGCGGAGATGCAAAAGTACATCGGCGAGTATCAGATGCCGCAGGGGCCCGTGTACGTGACGGTGCAGGATGGCAAGCTCATGACCCGGCTGGGTTTTCATGACGAAGCCGGGTTCCAGCTGCATTATCAGGGCAACGACACGTTCATCCCATCGATCGACCGCGGTATCCGCATGGTTTTCAAACTGGCCGACGGGAAGGCAACCGGGTTCGCCGTGACGCAGAACGGCGAGACCATGGAGGGCAAGCGAGTGCAGTAACGGCTGGCGCGGCGCGCGAACGGGCCGCATTCTCATGGCATGATAAAGCGGATGGCGGTGCCGATCCTGTTCCTGCTGGTCGGCACTGCGAAACTGAACGCGCAGGAGCCGGACACCATTCGTCCCGCCAGATTCTACCATACCTTCCACGGGATGTTTTCCCAGCGAGAACAGGGCGTGTTCGACGTGATCGGCGCGTTCGGCCAGGGCGTCCGGTACGGGCCGCAAGCCACCTGGCTCATGCGTCTGGAGGCGCGCGGCGGTATCTCGTTCTGGGGTACGACCAGCGATGCGGGGACCATGCTCGGCCTGCATCCGGGCATCGTGTGGAGCTGGGTGAACCTGGGTGATTACATCGATTTCGGTGGCGCCGTGGACTTCAGTCTCATGGCGGATGGTGGTGCCTACTTCGCCTGGAACATGGCGGAGACACCCGGCGAAAAGTCGATCGTTCCAACCGTATCGGGCGGTGCCGGTCTCCGCTTTCGCGGTGCCCGCAGGCTCGGCACCCTCGAATTGATGTACGAGGAATGGATCGGTGTCTGGAAGCCGCGCCTTTTCCTGCGGGTCGGCGTGTATAGTCCTCGATAGCTACCCATCCGGCCATTCTCAAATGGCCCGCAACGATCCATTTTGGAACTGTGACTCCGCAGAGAAGCGCACCGATTCCGATTGAAAAAGCAAAACGTCAATATGGTCCTTAAAGCGCGTGGTGCTTTCACACCGCTTTGGACCAGGAAAAGAGACGGCATCGAATGAGCTGCACCGCGCTGCTCTTCATCACGCTGGCATCGGCTGTAGTGCAGGACACGACTGTGGTCAGGTCGCGAGGCGCCGGCGTTTGGAAAACCGTGAAACTGGTCGAGGAACTGCGCATAGGCGTGCTCGAGGGTGACGACTCACACATTTTCGGCTCGGTCCTCGGGATGGCGGTCGCGCGGGATGGCTCGATGTTCGTTGCCGATATGCCCGGACAGCGCATTCGCCTTTATGGGCGGGAGGAAAAACTCGAGTGGGACGCGCGAGCGCGGCACACGAATCAACGGCTGAGTCCCGGCGATGCTTCCTATGGCGTAACCGTTCCCGCAGTCAAACCCGCCTACCACGATTTTTCCGTTGGCGAAGATGGCAGAATCTGGGTACGTCGGTATGTGGCGGCCCAGAAACGGACTGATCTGCCGCCACCACGCGGAACGAACCCGCCGCCGCCGATAAGCTGGCGCGAGCCGCCGACCTTTGATGTGTTCGAACCGGGCGGACGTTTCCTCGGCACGGTTGTCCTGCCTCATCGAACCTACCTCTGGGTTCGCCGCGGCAACTCGCTCTGGGGGACGACTCGCGGAGCGCTCGACGAAACGTACATCGTCCGTTACCGGCTGGAGGTCACGTCCTGACGCCGCAGTCGATTCTTCAGGAAGTTTTCGGCTACCCCGAGTTTCGGCCCGGACAGGAGCTGGTCATCGATGCCGTGTTGTCCGGCCGTGATTGCATTGCGGTCATGCCGACCGGCGCGGGCAAGTCGCTCACGTTCATGATCCCCGCGCGAATGATGCAGGGCACCGTGCTGGTGCTCTCGCCATTGATTTCGCTCATGAAGGATCAGATCGACACGCTGGCATCGCTGGGTTTCCACGCTACCGCCATCAATTCGCAGCTGGCGTTCGAGGAACGGCGCGCGCGGCTGGCCAAACTGCGCAACGGCGAGTACGAGCTGGTCTACCTCGCGCCCGAAGCACTGGAGGGACGGCTGCGCGATTTCATCCAGAACTGCCCGCTCTCTCTGCTGGTCGTCGATGAGGCGCACTGCATTTCACAATGGGGGCATGACTTCCGGCCCTCTTATCGCCGGCTCGAAGGGTTGAAAGCGGAGCTGGGCGGGATTCCGGTGCTGGCACTGACGGCAACCGCGACGCGCCAGGTCGCGCGTGACATCATCCGGCAGCTCGGCATGGTCAAACCGGCCGGCTACAAGGGCTCGTTCTTCCGGCCGAACCTGCGCATCATCGCCCGCAAAAAGGGCGAGGGTGACACTCGCCGCGAGATCATGGCGCTGGTGCGATCGCACGAAGGCGAAAGCGGCATCATCTACTGCATGTCGCGCAAAGCCGTCGAGCAGACTACGGCCTTTCTGCAATCGAAGGGCGTGCGCGCGCGTGCGTATCACGCGGGTCTGCCGGATCAGGAGCGGGCTGATGCGCAGAATGCGTTCGCGCGTGATGATGCGGATGTCATCGTGGCGACGATCGCCTTCGGCATGGGCATCGACAAATCGAACGTGCGCTTCGTCATCCATCGCGACATGCCGCGCGACATCGAATCGTGGTACCAGGAGATTGGCCGGGCCGGCCGCGATGGATTGCCCAGCGATTGCTTCGTCTTCTACTCCTGGGCCGACGTGAAGCTGCACGAGCGATTTCTCGATGTGATCGATGACCTGGGCATGCGCCGATTCCGTCGGCAGGCGATCGTGCGGTTGTTCGATCTGCTCGAGCGCAGGACCTGCCGGCACCAGGCCATCCTGCGCTACTTCGATGAGGAAATCGCGCCCTGCGGATCTTCCTGCGATGTCTGCAGCGGCGTTACGGCGTCCGGTCTGGTCGCACTGGCGCCACAGCCGATGCACTCGCGGGTCCGTGTATCGGCGCGTGCACCCGAGCCGGTCTCGCAGGACCCGGTCCTGTTTGGCCGTCTCAAAACGTTACGAAAGCGACTCGCCGATCGTGATGGCGTGCCGGCCTACATCGTGTTCAACGACCGCACGCTGGCCGAGCTGGCCGCGCGCAAACCCGCCTCGCCGGACGAGATGCTCGAGGTTTCCGGCGTTGGCGTTGCCAAACTCGCCCGCTATGGCGCGGATTTCCTGGCAGAGATCGCACAGGCGGGTTCGTCCAACCGGTGAGGTTCCCGGTAATCGCCACAAAAACGCCGCAAATCCGCCACATCCTCCACAAATCCCTGACAAATTCCTGACAGTTGCCTCTGGCAAACGCTGGTCTGCATTTTCACTTTAGTCGTGCAGCACCGCAGCCGCGTATCCGATTACGCATCTCTCCGTCGTTTGCAAATCCGGAATCACCGGTTGTTGTAGCCTGAGTGCGATGCATGCATTCGCAAACCCTCACGAGCGGGGCCTCATGCCGGCTGATATCACGATTACCGATACCAGGCTGTACACCGTGCGGCCGAACACTCCGGTCGAAATCAAAGTCGCGATCGGAGATCGTCAGGCCGGTGGCACATCCCTGATGTACAAGGGTGTGGAGCGGACGGCGGGCACCGGTTTCGAGCCGATCGGCGCGCCCGGAGAAGATGTCAGGTTCAACGTGCTGCACTGTGTGACTACGGTGCGCGACATCGATCCCGACCACAATCATACATCGGTGAAATACACACTGCGCGGGGGACCGGTCGAGCAGGAGTATCCTTTCCAGATGGAAGTGAGCGCGGATGGCCACGCGCGTTATGTCATCGACTTCGTGTTCGTCCAATGAACGGGTCAGCCGGGTCAATGTTGCGGCGCGCGACGGCCGCGGTTTCGCCACTCGGATTCATGGTGCTGCTGGTTCAGGTCGCGGTTCCGGCTGCGACCGAAGCGCAGGGCAAGGTGCCGGAGCTGAGCGCGCTGAAGCCGACGGCCGCGCCCGCGTTCATGCTGCTGGGCGTCTCGCCAACCTCGATCGAACGGCCGTCCTCGCCGGCTGACTTCGGACTCATGCTGGTCAACCGGACCGAGCGACTGTCCACGATTCCGGAAGAGTTTGCGGTCGAGCTTTCACCGTTCTGGCTGCGCCGCCATCCGGATCTGACCTGGCGAGCGGATACCGCGCGCACGATCGAACAGTCGATCATTCGTACACTGACCTGGTCTGCGGCCACGGCCGAAATTGGAAATGAACTCGCTCCGCAGACCGGGGTCGCGGTCGGCGGCCGTTTCATGATGCTGTCCGGACAGCTTACCCGTGCATCGAAGGAAACGCTGATTGCGCTGGAGCAGAGCCTGGCGGCCGAGGGTGGCCTCAAGAACCGCATGGCGGCAGCACGACTGAAGATCCTGGATGATTCGCTGCGCGTGCGCCTGCAGGCGGCACAGCAGCTCAGTGATGCGCAGAGGCAGACCGCGATCGCGGCTGCAGTGCAAATGCACAGCGTAGCGGCGGCTGCACTCGATGCGCAGATCCTGGCCGATCCGGCGTACCAGGATTCCATCGCCGAAGGCCGAAAGCGTTTCGAGAATATTGCACTCGAGCGGGAAGGGCCGATGCTGGAAATCGCGGCGGCCGCGGGCTGGGCGTTCGACAACCGCATCTGGGACCAGGGCGGTTTCGAGCGTTGGGGTGTGTGGAGCAGCCTGAGCTGGGCGCGCAGTACGGCCATGCCGGACGGGGCGAAGCTGACGCCGGTGGTTCTGCTGCGCTACACCGCAAACCGTTCGGACGCGCAGCCGGACTATCTGGACGCGGGCGCACGATTGATCCTGCATGACGATCGCTACGCGGTTTCCTTCGAGACTGTGCTGAGCTCGCCTACCGGCGAAGGTGTGGCTGAACGGCTGTACCGCGTGGCTGGTGTGCTGGAGTATCAGTTGCGCAAGGATGCGTGGGCGATCGCAACTTTCGGCCGCGACCACAACACAACGACGGAAGGAAGTCTGATCGCACAACTCGGATTGCGCCTGCAGTTCGCCGGAGAACGCTACAAGCCGGGCCAATAGCACCCTAGCCCTGGAGTCCCCGATGTTGGGTTCCGAAATATTGGACGTCGCGATCGGTCTGGTCCTGGTTTACCTGCTGCTGAGTTTTGTGTGTTCGGCGATTCGGGAAGCGATCGAAGCGGTGCTCAAGTCCCGTGCGGTCCACCTCGAGGCCGGTATCCGCGAGCGGTTGCACCGCGCGCAACTTCGCTATAGCCCTGCGCGACATCGCCGCACGCGGTCCCTTTTTGCGGGATGCAACTGCCGCGTCTATTACCCGAAGCTGATCGCACTGACGGCTGCGGCGCTGATGCTCAGCGCGCCGGCCACGCCACCGAGCCAGGTGCTTGCACAGCAGGGTACCCGAATTGATTCAACGACCACCCAGGCTGGCGCAGGCCGTGGCACGCAGACCCCAGCGGGAGCGGCCAACCGGCAAGACAGCGCCACGAATTCGCGGACACCGGCCAATCCACCCCCCGTCCAAACGATAACATCGCTGCAGCCGATGCCCGTCGCAGTACCGATCGTGCTGTTGGTTGCGGGCGCGTTATTCGTGCTGCTATACAGTTTTGCGCAGCGCGAGGGCTCGGAAATCCTTCCGTCCATCACGGGCGCGTTCGCGGTGGTGATGGTGGTGGGAGCGCTGGTGACCGGCGGCATGTGGTTTGGCGCCAATCAGGTTGAAGAGCGCGTGAAGGCGGCGCTGTCGAGCAGCGGGCAGCTTACGGTGCTTGGCCCGCTCGGCGCCGTTCCCGACAATCCCATGCAGCCCGTGTTTCTGTTCTCGATTGCAATTGCAGCCGGCATTTTTGCGCTGCTTTTCCTGGCAACGGTCCGGTACGAGCCGCCGGTCATCGAAACGCATTGGGGCGGATTTGGTGGCGGTCTCGGTGGCTGGAGGATTTCGGCGTCGGCGATCTATCTGCTGGTTGCCATGATCCTGGTCGGCATGATGACGGTCTCGATGATCCCGAGAAAAACTGACAGCAAAGAGCCCCCGAACACGGGAGGCCAAACCGGGCAGCCATCCAACCGGCCACAAGGCTCCACCGGCGCGGCGAATCCGAACCAGCAGAGCACGGGCACCAATCCGGCGTCCGCCACATCGACCACGACGCAATAGGTCTGCATGCCGATTCCGATACTGCGATTCCCGGAGCCGATGAGCGAAGCATCACTGCCGCTCGATGTAGACTGCGGCATGGTGGAGACCGACGCGTCACGCTTGCTGCAGGCGGAGCTCGAGCGCTACTGCGAGCGGGAGCTGAACGGCCGGTCATTCCTGATTGCCGGACACCGCGGCGCCGGCAAAACCACGCTGGTCGCCAACGCGTTCCTCGAAGCATTCAAACGCGCCGAACGCGGGCCGCTGCCGGTGCGGCCGCTCCTGATTCAGCTGCACGGACCGGATCTCCTGCCCTGGCCCGAGCGGAAGCCGCCGCCGGTTCCAAAACCGAAGGAAGGCGAGACACCAAAGCCAGAGGTGCCGCCAGAGGAAATGGCGACGCGCGTGGTGCTCGAGGAAATCACGTTGGGTCTGCACCGCGCGGTTGCGCGCGAGTTTGCCCGCTCATTCCGGGAGGCGACCCGCCGCAAGACCACGCTCAACCGCGTCCGTCGTCTCGAGGTCTTCGAGATGGCGGCGGAGCTCGAAGTCGAGCTCTACGACTTTCCAAGCGCAGCACGTCTGCGCGACCTGTGGCAGCGCGCGGGTTTCCTGCGCGATGGTGTCCTGTTTCGGCCCAGCTACGACGAGCGGGCTCGCCGGGCAATGGCGCCACGGCCGGACCAGGGGCTGCGTGAGCTGGTCGCTCTGCACACCGTGACGGAAGCCTATCGCCGCATTTCCGGTGAGTATTCGCAAACCGAAGATGACAAGCAGGTCGACAACAAGAAGGACGAAGCCACGCAGGCGGTGGATACTACCGGAAAGAACCTGCTTCAACCCATCGTGTCACTGCTCACGGGCGGCATCGTCGGCTCTAGCCTGGTGCAGGCCGACATCAGCCCCTACATCGCCACCATCTCCGGATTGGTCACTGCACTCGGCACCGTCGTCATTCTCAAGTACTCGACCACACGCGGCCAGGACCGGACCATCACCCGCTCGCAGAAGTTCATGCGTGACCTGTCGGTCGCAACGCTCGACCGCGTGCTGCCTATTGTCATCGAGCGGCTGTTGCAGGCCGGGCTCGCGCCGATGTTCGTGGTTGATGAGCTGGATAAAGTCCACGACTTCGAGAATCGCGCCGTAAAAATGGTCGCACACCTGAAAAAGCTGGTGGCGGAAAGCGCGTTCTTCTGTTTCCTCACGGACCGTAGCTATTTCGAGGACGTGCAGAACCAGATCTCTTCACGTCCGTTTCCAACCGTTCACACCTACTACTCGCATCGCATCTTCGTAATGCAGTCGCCGGACGACCTGCATAAGCATCTGCGCAAGGTACTCAACCTGGATGGCCGGGCCGGACCGCCGCAGCACCCGAACGCGCGGCCGATAGCCCCGGGCTCCGACGAGGAGCAGGATGCGAACCTGATTCCGTACTTCCTGCTGTACCGCTCGCAGATGCACCCGGTCGACCTGCAACGCGAGATCTCGCGACGCCGCACCGAAAAAGGCGAGGTCGATCTCAAGGTCGGTGATATCCGGTCATCGTGGGGACTCCGTCTCGATCCCGTGATCCAGGCGGCCATCGAACTGGTGCTGGACCGAGAGGTATTTCGCATTCGGCTCGAGAACAAACTCGGGCTGCGCCGCTTTGCGCACGATGCGATGTACTACCTGACGCGCACGCGCAAAAGCGATCGCCGCATCGACCTCGGACCGGCCGGACTCGATTCGTTTGGCGCTTACCTGGTCGAACGCGCCGGCGGGGATCCGGCCGCGGTGAACGTCACCAAGCTGATGAACGAAGAGGAGCGTGATTTCCTCTGGGCGCGCGTGCGCGATCTGGTTGGATTGCTGGCCGACCGGGCACAACTGAAGAGCCAGATTACCACGCGCAACACGGAACGGCAGGCTCGAGGCTTGCCCGTAATCCCATGGGCCATTGGCAGCAGCCTCGATACGCTGCAGTCTGAAATTCTGCATCAGCTGCCGGGAGAGCCCGACATCTACTACTGGACCTATGGCATTGATGGCACCAACTACGCGCCGGCGCCGCCGGCTGTCATGGCGGTCAGGCAGAGCGCGTGGCCAGACGATGTCACCTTCATTCGCGCGGTCAGTCAGACCATCGAGGAGGTCACCGGATGACTGCACCAGTGATCGACTTCACTGCGCTTTCTGCCAGACACCACATCCTGCCGACCACGCCGGCCTGGCCGAGTGTGCAGGAGGCCATGCAGCGGCTCGAATCGCACGGAGACCATGAGTACAAGGGGCAGAAGGCCGATGCGGGGTTGGTCGACGAGTTTGCCGAGCTGCTCCGGCATGACAGCCGTCTGATCGGCGTGGCGCTGACCTGTGCGGCAGCTCTCGGCCGCGCACTTGAAAGCGGGAGTCGCACCGAACGGATCGAGCGTGGCCTGGCCGCGTTGAACGCGGTCTATCGTCTGGAAGCGCTCAATCAAAAAGAGAAGACCACGACTCTCAATCGGCTGCTGGCCGAGCTGAACGCAATCGATGCCTGGAAAGAACTGAAAGCGCCCGCTCGTCTGCCCAGGCGCGCCATCGCTGATAACTGGAAGAGTACCCTGCACGAGAATCTCGAGCTGGCCAGCACAGCGGGCTGGCCCAACCACCAGGAGTGGCAATCGCTATCTGCTGCAGCATGGCAGTCAGCAGCGGAGCGGCTCTCGAACTTCGTTACCGGACGCACCGACACCGGCAAGCCGACGCTGGCCGACCTGGTGACGCATGCGACCAACGCACTGCCGGCATCGCTGTTGAAACTGGATCTCGGTTCCATGACGATCGTCGATTGGAGCAAGGTTTTCCTGAGCGGGCTGGTTCGCGCGTACAGCGGGCCGGGAACTCGAAACCGCATATCGAAACGGCTGGCTCACCGGGCACTGGCAATTCTCGGCTTCAATGTCAGCGAGACCGCGGAATGGCTTCAAGTGGGTAGTGCAGATCCCTCGCCCTTCGATGGGGTCGGCGTTCCCGCGCCGACGCATGCGCCGATCTGCGCACTCGTCATTCGAACGGGTCCGCTGCTCACGCAATGGCTTCCGGATCGCGAGCGGCCCATCCTCGCGCTGACCGCAGCGGAGTTCGCGTCCGCCAACGAACAGCTCCCCAAAGGACAAAGCCTGTTCCACGCGCTGCCCGTACAGTTGATCGCCTTCGAACTGCCCGCCGAGCCGCATTTGCTGACCACGACCAAAGTCGTCGTCCGAAAATCTCCGAGCCTCCAGCTCGGGTACATTGGTGAGACCGATGCTGGTATGGATCCGACCAGCATCCATATCATTGCTCCAAAGAAACCGGAAGACATCTTCCTGCCCCTGCGCAGAATGACCGTGGTGTAGCCATCAGCCAGCTCTCCCGACCGCTATGAGCTATGAGCTATGAGTTATGAGCTATGAGCTATGAGCGACGAGCGAGGAGCGACGAGCGACGAGCACCTGCCCAACGGGCGCGCGCTCGTTAGAACACTCCAGTTATTCACGATACTGTGCGTAGCAAGGTGGCCTTGCCCAGCACGGGCCCGCTGAGCAGTTACTCGTCGCTCCTC
>JBBDWZ010000185.1:0-23779 GCA_040902615.1 Gemmatimonadota bacterium
CGAGTCGATGAAGCGAAGCAGGTGGAACCCGAATTCCATGCACTGCTCGCGGAGCGGCCGGGGATGCTGCAGGAGTATCAGTCTGCCATCATCACCGAAGGCGAGTGGTCCCTGATGTTCATTGCAGGTGAGTTCAGCCACGCGGTGTTGAAGAAGCCAACGCCCGGCGATTTTCGGACGCAGGAAGAGTTTGGCGGCTCCACCCGGCTGGCCACGCCAGAGCCGGGCCTGGTGGAGCTGGCCTGGCGTGCGGTGCGCGCGGCGGAGTCCGCCTGGCTGTACGCGCGGGTCGACGCGGTGCGATCGATGGCCGGCTTCCGGCTGAGCGAGCTGGAAATGCTGGAACCGGGGCTGTTTTTCATGGATGATCCCAGCGCGGCCAAGCGGTTTGCGCGCGCGATCCGCCGACATCTGCTGCAAACCGCCTGACTCACGTTATCGAAGGCAATGTTTGGTCATGTCACCAATCCATCGAGTCGTGCTGTGGGTAGCGCTGTTGCTCTTCGGACTGCCGGGCGAGAACGTCGCGCAGGCCGGCCGCCTGCCCACTGACAGCGCGGTCAGGATCGGGACGCTGCCCAATGGACTGCGCTACTACATCCGCACGAATCGCAAGCCGGAAAAACGCGCTGAGCTGCGGCTCGCTTTGAATGCAGGCTCGGTGCTCGAGGACGCCGACCAGCGCGGCCTGGCTCACATGGTCGAGCACATGGCGTTCAATGGCACGAAGAACTTCAGGAAGCACGAGATCATCAATTACCTCGAGTCGATCGGCATGCAGTTCGGCGCCGACTTGAACGCGTACACGTCGTTCGACGAAACCGTGTACATGCTGACGGTGCCGACCGACACCGGCACTGCACTGCTGAAGGCATTTCAGATTCTCGAGGACTGGGCGCATGGCGTCACCTTCGATACGCTCGAGATCGACAAGGAGCGCGGCGTCGTCATCGAAGAGTGGCGGTTGGGGCGGGGCGCGGATGCGCGCATGCGCGACTCGGTGTTCCCGGTGCTGTTCCGGAACTCGCGATACGCCGAGCGTCTGCCGATTGGCGACAAGACCACGCTGGAGACATTTCGGCCGGAAACGCTGCGCCGATTCTATCGGGATTGGTATCGCCCCGATCTGATGGCGGTAGTTGCGGTCGGCGATTTCGATGCGGCGCAGGTCGAGCAGCTGATCCGCACGCACTTCTCGAGACTCACTAGACCGCCGACGGTGCGGCCGCGACCCGTCTATCCCGTGCCCGATCACGCGGAGACGCTGGTCAAGATCGTAACGGATCCGGAAGCAACCAGCGCATCAGTCGAGGTCTACCAGAAACTGGACCCCCGTCCGGCCGGAACCGAAGCATCGTATAGAGCCGGTCTGGTCGACTATCTCTTTGCGTCGATGCTGAATTCACGGCTGGCCGAACTGACGCAACTGGCGGATCCGCCCTTCATCGGCGCGGGCGGTGGTCGCGGCAGCCTGATCCGCTCGAAGGATGTCTTCTCGATTGGTGCCTCGGTTGCCGAGACCGGCATCGCGCGCGGACTCGAAGCGGTGCTGCTGGAAGCGGAGCGCGCCAGCCGGCACGGCTTCACCAGCACGGAGTTCGACCGCGAGAAGACGCGGCTGCTCCGCTTCTACGAAGTCGCGTTCAATGAGCGGGACAAGACCGAATCGAGTCAGCTCGCCGATGAGTACGTGCGCAATTACCTCGACCAGGAACCCGTGCCCGGCATCGCGTTCGAGTACGCGCTAGTGCAGCGGTTGGTGCCGAGCATCACCAAAGCCGAGGTCGAAGCAACCGCAAGGCAGTGGTCAGCCGAGCGCAATCGTGTAATCGTCGTGCAGGCGCCGCAGAAGACCGGCATCCAGATTCCCACGCGCGAACGCGTGCTCGCGATCCTGAACGCGGCCAGAAGCGCGCAGCTGACGGCCTACGTGGATCAGGTGCCGACCGGGCCTCTGGTACCGCAGCCGCCGGCGCCGGGCAACATCGTCGAGGAGAACGGTGTGGCCGAGCTCGGCCTGACCATCTGGACGCTCTCCAATGGCGCGCGCGTGCTGCTCAAGCCGACCGACTTCCGCAACGATGAAGTAATGATGGGTGGGTCGAGTCCAGGCGGTCACTCGCTGGCCAGCGACGCGGATCACACGTCGGCCACGTTTGCATCGGTGGTACTGAGCATGAGTGGCGTCGGCAACCTGAGCAACATGGAATTGGAGAAGACGCTGGCCGGCAAGTTTGCGCAGGTGAGTCCGTACATCAGCGAGACCCGCGAAGGTGTGAGCGGCACTGCATCGAGCAAGGACCTGCGCACCCTGTTCGAGCTGACCCATCTCTATTTCACGATGCCCAGGCGGGACAGCGCGGTGTTCTCGTCATACACATCGCGCCTGCGGTCCATTCTGGCCAATCGTGATGCCGATCCGGAAACGCCATTCTGGGACACGTTGCAGGTCACCATGTCCCAGCATCATCCGCGCGAGCGGCCGCTCACGGGCACTACGGTCGACCAGGTGAGTCTCGAGCGCGCCATCGCTTTTTATCGCGAGCGCTTTGCCGATGCCGGCGATTTCACCTTTGTCTTTGTCGGCAATTTCTCGCTCGACTCGATCAAGCCGCTCGTGTTGCAGTACCTCGCTAGCCTGCCGGCGGTCGGCCGGGTCGAGCGCGGCCGCGACCTGCGGATCCGGCCGCCCACGGGCGTCGTGCAGAAGACCGTGCGCAAAGGAACCGAGCCCAAAAGCCGGACCCAGATCGTGTTCACCGGCCCGTTCGAATACACTCGTGCCGAGCGGCACGCTCTGGCATCGCTGATCGATGTACTGGACATCCGATTGCGTGAAGTCCTGCGCGAGGACCAGGGCGGTACCTACGGCGTGTCCGTAAGCCAGTCCGTGGAGCGGGAGCCCTGGACGAACTACACCGTGCACGTCTCGTTTGGCAGTGCACCCGAACGTCTGGACAGCCTGGCCAACATGGTCTTCCAGGTGATCGACCAGCTGCAGACGAATGGACCCACCGCCGGCGATCTGGCCAAGGTCAAGGAAGCGCAGCGGCGCAGCTTCGAGAAGGGGCTTCGCGAAAACGATTTCTGGCTCGGACAGCTGCAGGCGCGCAGTGAGAATGCGGAGGATTTCCGCAACATCCTGACCTATCCGGCGATTGTCGATGCGTTGGCTGCCGAACATGTACGTGACGCGGCGCGGAAATACCTAAGGAAAGAAAACTACGTACGTATTTCGTTGTTTCCGGAGAAGTAGCGCAATAAACCCGCGCTGGAGTCACGCCAGCTGGCGCGATTCAGCGAGCTTGCGAGTGCGCATGCGCGGCAGTGAGAGTGTGAAGCAGGATCCCTCACCCGGCTTGCTCTGGACCGTAAGGTTTCCGTCCATGGTGCGGGCGAGCTCCCGGCTGATGGCCAGACCGAGCCCGATACCGCTGTCCCCGGCCGGTCCCGGATCGACTTGAATGAACGGCTCGAAGATCGCGTCGAGCTTGCTGGCATCAATGCCAATGCCGTCATCGATGACCCGGATGAAAACCCAATCTTCAACCGCTTCGCAACGAGTCGTGATTTGCCCGCCCTTCGGTGTGAACTTCACCGCATTGGCGAGCAGGTTCACCAGAATCTGGGTTACACGTTCCGGATCGCCAAGCGCGATTACCGTGGCATCGCACGACTCACTCCGGTAACGGAGGCCTTTTCTGGCCAGCATATTTTCGATCAATCCGAACGCGCGTGCTAATGCATCGTTCGCGGGCAGGGCGGTGATCGTATTGGTGCGAGGAGCACCGGCACGCACGAAGCTCAGGAGCTCGTTGACCAGGTTCAACAAATGTCCATGGTTGAGCCGGATGCGCGCCAGATCGTTCCGTTGTGCAGGCGTCACTGGCCCGTGGATTTCTTCCGCCATCAGGTCGATGTAACCCATGATGGCGTTGAGCGGGGTGCGCAACTCGTGGCTGATGTTGCCGAGGAAGCGCATCCGGCTTTGCGTGGCGTCCTCCGCCTCTCCCCGCAGCAGGAGTGCTTCTTCATAGCTGCGCGCGCTTTCGAGCGCTTCGGCACTGCGTTCAGCCAGACCTTGAGCCAGCTGAATGTCCTCTGAGGAGTAGTGGCGCCCAGGACTATCCGTCAGAAATGTCAGTGCGCCGATCAGGCGGTTGCCAATCACCATCGGTACAGTGAGCAGCGAGGTGATTTCCAATTCGTGCAACACCTGCAGATTCTGCGAGGAGTGCGCCGCAACCTCCAGTGCTGCCTCGACGTCATGATCGATCACCAGCGGCGGCGATCCCAAACTCATCGCGGGGGCGCCAAACGGATCGCCGCGTTCCGGCTGCCAATCCCTGGCCAGCTCACGGAGCAGCTCCTGCTTGCGCGGATCCGGATGGATCATGGAGAGCCGCGTGGTCGAGCCATCAGCCTCAATGAGATCGACAATGCACCAGGCACCGATCACCGGAAGTGATATGCCCGCCACCGTGCTGCGGGTGACGCTGGTGTCCAGTGAGGCAGCCAGCAGCCGCCCAGCTTCCGACATGAAATTGGATCGCGTGAGTGCGGACTGCGCGCGTTCGGCGGCATCCGCGCCCTCGAGCGCAACCAGCAGAAGCCGCTCGGTTACCTCACGCAGAATTGCGGGACTCGATGTGCGATGCGCGGACCGCTGCAACTCAACCACCAGTCCGGCCGGCTCGGTCGCCGAGTGACAGAACGGCCAGATGGTGCAGCTCCAGTAGTCATTGCCCCTGGGCAGCGAACCGACGAAACGGTCGTGCAGAACTTCGGAATTCGCGAGGGCGCGATCGAGCAAGGTCCGGATGCGCGCGCCCGCCTCAGGAAGCAATATGTCGAGTAACGGAAAGCCAGGCCGCAGTGGCGTGCCCGCCAGGCTGCGGAACGCACTGTTGGCGTAAACCACCGTGTGGCTGGGTCCCCTGGTGATGGCGAAGGCAGAAGGCGCGTACTCGAGAAACAGGTGCAGCGTCTCACCGAGGTCGGCCTGCTTCGACCAGGCTTTAACCGGGTTCGGCAGCTTTTGACTGCTCAAATGCCCTTGTCCTCTCGTCGGTGAGCTTCGGACGCACCGCCCGTCGTTATTTGCTCCGCGAGTCTGATTGTCAAATCATTTCCGATCACACGTCCCAACAACTCGAATAGCTCCACCAGCGTCGCGGTCAAACCGGCCCTTACTGCAGGCGCGCTGTAGGCTTGAACACTTTCCGGTATCCCAGTCAGCACCGGCGCGGAGTGGCTTACGATCGTGATGCTGCTCAACGCAGGATGGTCTTGCGATGCGCGTGTGCATGCACGGAGCAACAGTGCACTGCAACCATCAGGACCAACCCAATTCGATAATTCCGTGGTCGCCAGACGCAACGCGCCCGCGACCGGTGTGACGTCATCGTTCGCGGTAGCGGCATCGCCAGAGGAGGTTTCGTGCGCGATCAGCAAAAGTGCCAATTCCCGCGACGAGAGACTATCTGGTGTCATGAACCGTCCCGTGTTGAGTGGGACTCGAGAATCGTTGCAATCGGCAGGCAGTGGAAGCCTGGTGCTTCCGTGTAAGTCGACTGGTGCGAGCGATGCTGCAGACTGGCTTAATATAACAGCCAGTACTGCTTTCGCCAACTAAACTGTTGCTGGACCACGCATCTGGCCCGCCACACACACACGCACTGACACGAATTGTTTCGAAGTCGCAATTATCGACTGCGACTATTACGTGTACACCACGACCGCGGTTTTTAGTCGATAATCCGCCTTGGCGGCGTCATGGAGTCAGGGGCATGTCACCGATTGGGACACATCGTACTCCTTTTACGCCACGCCATAGGGTGTGACCCCCAGCAGGCTGCTGAAAAACCTCGATATAGGGATGGACCGGCTTACCGGGGATGCGTAAGATGATGGCATCCTTTGGCAAGGCGATCGAAATGCGCGGCGAACGACGCGAAGAGGACCAGCTGTTCAGTTACGTCCCGTTGGAAGATCGCGTACCGCACAACCACCCGCTGCGGGGAATGCGGAGCTTCGTGGATCCGATCCTGGCCGAGTTTGTCGCCGGAGTTTGATGCGATCTACGCTTCGGACGGTCGGCCGTCGATTCCTCCTGAACAGTTGCTTCGCGCATTGTTGCTTCAGGTACTGTACACGGTTCGCAGTGAGCGAATGCTGTGCGAGCAGCTGGAGTACAATCTGCGGTTTCGGTGGTTCGTGGGATTGAGCATGGATGCACAGTCTGGGTACCGACCACGTTCACCAAGAACCGGGACCGCCTGTTGGAAGGCGACATCGCGAAGGCGTTCTTTCTGGCGGTGGTACGAGAAGCCCGTCGGCGGGGCTGGCTGAGCGATGAGCATTTTACAGTGGATGGGACGCTGCTCGAAGCCTGGGCCAGTCAGAAGAGTTTCCAGCCCAAGGATGAGCCTCGGTCGTCTGGCGCCGGCGGCGGTCGCAATGTTGACCGTGACTTCCACGGTGAGAAGCGAAGCAATGAAACGCATGCCTCACAAACCGATCCCGATGCGAGATTGACACGCAAGGGCAAAGGGAAGGAATCCAAGCTCGCGTTTCAAGCCAACGTGCTGATGGAGAACCGCAACGGGCTGATCGTTGATACTGGAGTCGTGTCGCCGAGCGGAACTTCGGAGCGCGACGCGGCACTGGTCATGCTCGATCGCCTGCGGCCGTCGCGGTGGCGACGTACCGTAGGGGGCGACAAAGGCTATGATACACAGGAATGGGTGGCCTCTGTGCGAAAGCGGAACATCACGCCGCACGTCGCGCAGAATGACACGAACCGCCGCAGCGCCATTGATGCCCGCACGACAGCGCATGAGGGCTACGCCATCAGTCAGCGCAAAAGGAAGCTGGTCGAGCAGGGCTTTGGCTGGGGGAAAACCGTCGGGAATCTCAGAAAACTGCGACATCGAGGGTTGGAGCTCGCTAGCTGGATGTTCACCTTCACTACCGCAGCATACAACCTGGTCCGAATGCGAACCTTACAGGCAGAGGTGTGCCCATGAGCCCCGAACTGGCATGCGGACGGTGCGCGACGGCGCAACAACCGGCAGTGCGCCGCGCGATTTGTCGCCGGTCTCGCGTTTGAAAGCTCAATGTTCTCGATTATCAACCGTTTTTCAGCAACCTGCTAGGGCGATTTGAAGCACTGCCGAAGGGCGACCGCTGAGCCGTTACGCCGTGATCTGTACCGAAACGGGCTGAGCGAGTCTGACGCTTTGCGTCGATCTCACCCGATTGACCACCCGCTGAAACCAGCTGTCGGGTTTGCCAACGCCGCCCTGAGTCATGACCAGCCTGGCGAGAGCGACTACCTCGGAGTTGCGCATGCGAATGCAGCCGTGCGATTCCGCCTGACCAAGGGAATCCACTTCGCGTGTGCCGTGGATGTAGTAGTCCGGCTCACGGAAGAAGATCTTTACCTTCCCCATCGGATTCTTCGGATCGCCTGGCTCACGGGCGATCTTGTCCCTGGCCCACTTGGAATCCGGTGGTACCCAGCGCGGATTCCACACGATGCGCTTTACCGTGTACGAGCCCTTCGGTGTTGGAAAGCCGGGCGCGCCTACCGCGACGCTGTACGTCCCCGAGACTTCCCCGTTCCTGAGCACATAAAGCTGACGATCCGAGAGATCAACCTTTATCGAGAAATTGCTGCCCGCAGCAGGAACGTCGCTCGCGGGCAGCGCCCGGTTGAATGCAAGAAAACCTGCACCACTCGCAAGGAGCGCGAGTGCCGCGGCTGTCATGGTTTTTCGGTACATGTATTCCCCTGTGAAAGCCGTGATTCTCTAACGGGAATTAATGCAGGATAGGTGCCGCTGGAGTTCACTGCGGGAGTAACATCTTCGGCGCGCGAGGACCAGCTGTCATGGCCTGCTGCCGGATACCTGCCACCACGTCTTCACACGGGGATCACAGAGACGACAGAGCCGGCCGGTGGCCAAACGCCGAGCTGTCAGTCGGTTACTCCCAATTCCCTATTCCCGTATTCCCAATTCCACATTCCCAAGTCGGCACTGCCGGTGCGGGCTCGGGAATAGGGATCACTCGCGTTTCGGCAGTGCAGAGTGGGGAATTGGGATCACAGCGGATTGGCAGTGCGAGTTGGGAATTGGGGAATAGGGAATATGGAAGAAGGGAATATGAATCGGGATCGTCGGCGGGCTGTGGGTTCTGTTTCTGGCCGGGAGCGAGGATGGGTTGCTCACCAAAATCGACAGCAACACCGCAATCAGATTCCTTCGAAGAGCTGCACGATCCTACTCGAAGTGCAGCGGGTCACGCAGGTTCTGGAGCTCACGATAGTAGAACAACGCCGTCGGCCGGCGTCCCGGAAACGATAGCCGCGCGAGCTGCCGCAGTTCCTCCTCCGTGGCAGTTTTGCTCAACGACGAATCGCGTATGAATTTGCGGAACCCTTCGATCGCGGTCGGCTCCGCCTGCAGTTCGACGAACCTGAAGTGCTTCACCTCACCGCCCGCCAGTCGATCGTTCATCGTGATGGTCAGTTCGAAGGTACCGAGATCGATATCCCAGGCGTCGATCAGCGGGTCCAGGAACCAGGCGTAATTCTCCAGTGAGACTTGAAACGGCGATGTGTCCAGAAACTCGAGTACCAGTACGCGCATTTGACGGTACCGTCGACCCGTGTTGTGCGTCACCGCACGCAGCCACTCCTCGTTCTCGAGCTCGCGCGCGGCTACCCCCTTTGCCGCTTCCAGCAGCTTCTGCGTGACCAGCCGCTCCAGCTCGCCGAACGGTGCGGTTTGGAAAATTGCGGCAATCGCCTTCGCTTTGCCCCGGTTGCATTTGCTCAGGATGAGCGCGCGCACACCCTGAAATAGCGGAGCCGGCTCGTCACCAATTACGCGTTTCAGCTGTTCGCGCCGCTGGAGCTCCGAGAGCCTGGCCAGTTCCCCAGCCGGCAACTTCAAGAACCGGCTCATTCGCTCATAGATGTCCGTCCGGTTCGCCGCTGGTGGCGGACGCTTGCGGGACAACAACTGTGAGATGTAGGACTCGGTGACATCGGCAGCTTTCGCCAGGCTCCGCTGATCCTGGCCCAGCTCCTCGAGCCGACGCCTGATCACCATCGAAACGTCCATTGTCCTCCCGGGAGTGACCCCGCCGTCAACTTGACTAAAACAGTTAAGTCGGTTACATTAATGGATCGCAAGTTTGACCAAAAAAGTAAAGGGGACTGGGCGATGAACCGATTATTGGAGTGGGTGCGTGACACCGGCCGCTGGATCAGGCAGTTAATCCTTCCCGGTCCGTATTCGCCGGCGCTGGTACCTATTCCTCTGGATTCCACACCGATCGATTTTTCCCCGAAGGACGGCAACTGGACCATCACGCTCCGCATTTGGGGGCACTGAACCGCCAGTAAAGCCGCTGCAGAGCGAGACCCTTATCAGACGGGCGCGTACACGGCCCGACTTCCCGATTAGAAAGAGGGCAGCAATGGCCAAGATCCGAATCTTCAGGAAAGACGGGACCAAGACCTCGTATTTCTGGTCGAGCAAGCATAGTGGGGACCGGGCGTTCATGACGGTCTACAAGCAAACACCGGCGGATGGTGTGAAGCGGATGAAGGGCGTGCATTTCAACGCGGTCACCAACACGATGCACAAGACCTGAGTATCGCTGTGAATGGTAATGGCGTGAACGGCACGCAAATCGAAGCAGAGCCAAGCGGCGCGGCACCGCGGGTTCGACCGCCCGGTGAAGAGCGCGTGATTTCACGCGCGACACTGAATCGGCCGATGCTCGCGTTGAAGGCAGCAAAGCTGGCTGATCGAACGGCGACGCAGCGGATCGCGGACGGGTTGATTGCCGCGGGCAGTTCTACGCCCTTCCTGGTCGTACATGCAGTGTGGTTTACCGGCTGGATTACGTGGAACATGGGGCTTGTGGGAATTCCGGTGGTTGACCCGTTGCCATTCGGGCTGCTCACGATGTGCGTTTCACTGGAAGCGATTTTCCTGTCGATCTTCGTATTGATTGCGCAGCGGCGTGAGTCGGCGATGGCCGAGTTACGCGAGGAGCTGACATTGCAGATCAACCTTCGGATCGAAGCGGAAGTGACCAAGGGGCTGCAACTGGTGGCCGGCTTGTACACGCGGATGGGCTATCGCTTCTCCGAGGACGACGAGCTGCGAGAGATGCTGAAGGAAATGGATCCTGAAAGCATGGAGCGTGATCTGCAGGAACAGATCAAGAAGGTCACGACCGGCAACCGGGAACGGGGAACCTGATGCCTGGGCGACGGCGCAGGTGGTATCATTTCGAGGGCAGCCTGGGCGGGCTTCGCTATCAGGCACATTTCGGCATGATCGATTTGACGAATCTCACCGAAAAGAAACGACAGGTGCACGAGCTTCCGGTGCATGACCGCGCTCGCGCGAATGCGCTGCAGGTGTGGGAGTCCGAGGGTGGAGCGTTGCTTCAGGTGAAACATTGAGGCACGCGCATTGCGCTACCGGCTGGCGTGACCACCGGTTAACTGCGGATCTGCTTTTAGCATACCCGCCCGCTTCTTCGAACCAGCAGTCGCCACGGCTTCCGTCAGAGGAGGTAGGGTGCAGGTTGAGCATCCTGATTCAGGCGCGATCCTGATTGCCGAGCACGATCAGAATGTCCGCGAGCTTCAACGCTACTTTCTGGGCAAATCGGGCTTCACGGTCGAGTTCGCTGACGATGGGCGAGCTGCGCTCGAGCGTGCTCGGCTGGTGCGGCCTGCGTTGATCGTCACCGAAATCATGATTCCGTTGATTGACGGCCTGGCGCTGTGCCGGCGGCTGCGTGACGACCCGCTTACCCGGGACATACCGGTGGTAGTGTTCAGCTTTCTCGCGGCCGAGCCACGAGCACGCGAGGCGGGGGCGAACGCATTTCTGCGCAAACCGCTGGTAGAGTCGACATTTGTGGCGACGATTCAGGGCCTGATCGCGCCGTCCGCTGAGAAGAAGGAGAAGCAATGGGCCTCGCAGTAATCGCCGACGACCGCACGATTCAGGAGCCGAGCGAAGGTAATGAACGGATGAGTTCGGGAAACGCGGAAGCGGACCACATTCTGGGCGGCGGTTTTCCGGCGAATTCCATCAATATCATCATGGGCCACCCAGGCTCGGGCAAGACCATTTTTGCCGAGCAATTGATCTTTCACAACGCGGGCGCGGATCGCCCGATCCTGTATTTCACGACGCTCTCCGAGCCGTTGGCGAAGGTCGTACGTTACCTGCAGGGCTATCGGTTTTACGATGAGAACAAGATGGGCACGCAGGTGATTTACGAAGATGTCGGTCCGCAGTTGGCAAAGGACGGTGCAGCTGCGCTGGTGCCGCTGCTGAAGGAAGCGATCAAGAAGCTGTCACCGAAAATTATCGTGATCGACTCCTTCAAGGCAGTGCATGATCTGGCAGCAACGGTGTCCGAGCGCCGGCGAATGGTGTATGAGATGACGGCTCTGCTCACCGCCTACGGCACGACCGCGTTCCTGCTGGGCGAATACACGGAGGAAGACATTCTGCGTTATCCGGAATTCGCGGTGGCAGATGGCATTGTGGAATTGTCGCGTCGTCGGCTGGGCAATCGGGACGAGCGCTATTTTCGCATCTACAAACTGCGTGGCAGTCATTACCTCGAGGGTGCGCACGCCTTCAGTATTGCCGACTCGGGTCTCGAGATCTATCCGCGGCTGGTGAGCCCGCCGCTGCCGGAAGGGTATGAGCCGGTCTCCGAGCGCATCTCCACGGGCGTAAAGGGGCTGGACGAAATGCTGCACGGCGGGTTCTGGCGGGGTACGACCACCCTGCTGAAGGGTCCGACCGGTGCGGGCAAGACCACGATTGCACTGCAGTTTGCGCTCGAAGGCGCGCGTTTGGGTGAGCCCAGCCTGTACATGAATTTCCAGGAGAATCCGACCCAGCTCATTCGCACGATTCGAGCGCTGGGCGTGGATCTCGAGCAGGCGCAGAAGCAGGGTCTCGACCTGGTCTATGCGTCGCCGGTCGAGTTGCAGATCGACAGCATCATCGTCGACATGTTCCGCCGGATTCAGCAGCGCGGTGTTCGCCGGCTGGTCATCGATGCACTGGGTGACCTGGCGGGTGCGGCCACCGACACGCAGCGCCTGCACGACTATCTCTATGCACTAGTGCAGCACTTTGCGGTCAGCACGATAACCAGCGTGCTGAACTTCGAGACCACCGACAGCGCGGCTGGCGGGAATGGTTCGCAAAACCCGATGAGCTTCCTGTCGGACAATGTGCTTTTGCTGAGCGTAGAAGGCGAAGAGCGAACGCGTCGTACATTGCGCGTTCTGAAGACGCGTGGCAGCGCGCACGATACACGAGTCCGGGAAGTTGAGATCAGCGCGGCTGGCCTTTGTGTCCTCTGAGGAACTGACCAGCCCGTTTACGATCGACAGCGGACCGGCGCAACTCCGCACACTGACCGAGATCAGCCGGGCGCTCACCTATACCACGTCACTCGACCAGGTCACGGCGCTGACCGTCGAGCGCGGTGCCGAGCTGCTCCAGGCCAAAACCGCCGTGCTCATGCTCAGCGATGCAGACGACTTGCTCCAGGTACGTGCTACGCACGGCATAACGGAAGAACAGGTCACCCGCTTCCAGGCCCCGCTCACCGACGAACTGATCACACGTCTTCAGGGCCTGCTCGGAGTATCCGCTGATTACTTCATCGCGGTGCCACTGGTTGCCAGTGGAAAGGTCACCGGCCTGCTCGCGGTTGCGCTGCTGCAACCCTCGACCCAGGCAGACGAATGGCTGCTTTCCGCATTGGCGGACCAGGCGGCAGTGGCGCTGGAGCACGCGCGGCTCGGCACCGAAGTGCTTATCGAGATGGAGGATCGGCTGCGCGCCAGTGAAGGTGCGACCAATGCCAAGGATCGCGCACTCTCCACTCTTGCCCACGACATCAGGACGCCACTCGGCGCAATCGAGGGGTATTGCGAGCTCCTGGCGGATGAGCTCTACGGGCCGATCAACAATCGACAACGCGAGGCTCTCGGCCGCATCCAGATGAGCGGCCGCCACCTGCTTTCTCTGCTCGACAACGTGATGGATATGGCGCGCCTCAATGCGGGTGTCATAAACTTGAACGCAGGGCCGGTCCGTCTGCCCGATGTGGTGCGTGATGCAGCCGACATGGTGCGCCCGACGGCAGATTCCAAGCTGCAAACGCTGGACGTGAGCGAATTGTTGCCGGTTGCTGTGAACGCAGATCACGCTCGTTTGCGGCAAGTGCTGGTCAACCTGCTCGGCAACGCCGTCAAGTTCACACCGGACAAAGGCGCGATTTCCGTGAGCACGGCTGAGCGCACGGTCGATGGTGTGGCGCAGGGCGAGATCCGGATTGCCGACAGCGGCCCGGGAATCCCGGAAGCGGAGCATGTGGCCATTTTCGAGCCCTATTACCGCAGTAAAGGCACCGCATTGAACCCGGGAGTGGGTTTGGGCCTGGCCATTTCTCACGCACTGGTTCAACAGATGGGTGGTGAATTGCTGCTCGAGAGTGAAGTGGGTGTCGGATCCACGTTCATCATTCGGTTTCCGTTGTTCAGTGACGCAACGGCAGACTGATCGAGCGCCTGTGGCCGATGGTTTGCGTTTGTGGCGTGCCGATCGGAACTCGAACTCGTCGAGACATGACCGTGCGACTTTCAGAATTCATTCGCGCAAATTCCGAAAAAATCCTTGCTGAATTCGAGGCATTCGCGCGCAGCATCGTTCCAGCCGGTAGCATGAACATCGCCGAGCTGCGCGATCATGCCCAGCAAATGCTGACCGTGATCACCCGCGATCTGGACACGCCCCAGACCAAACGCGAAGGCAAGGAAAAAGCCAAGGGTCAGTCCGATGCGAGCGAGAGCGAGGCATCACCCGATACGCCGGCGCAGGAACACGGCTCGGGCCGGGCCACCAGCGGTTTTACAATCGCGGCGATGGTATCCGAGTACCGGGCGCTGCGCTCGAGCGTGGTGCGGTTGTGGACGGAGGGAAAAGGTGAGCTCAATGCCGGCGATCTCGCCGATCTGATCCGTTTCAATGAAGCAATCGACCAGGCGCTGGCGGAGTCTACCCTACGGTTCATGGGCGACCTGGATCAAACCAGGGATACGTTCATCGGCATCCTCGGCCACGATCTGCGCACGCCGCTCGGCGCAATCGTCACATCGGCGAAGTTCCTGTTGGACGTGGGGGAACTGACTCCGACCGCGCGCACGCTGGCTTCCACCATTGCGAGCAGCAGTCTACGCATGAATGCGATGGTCGGTGACCTGCTGGATTTCACCCGCAGCCGGCTGGGCATTGCGATGCCGATCGAACGCGCGGCTACCGACCTGGGTCAGGTGGTCCGGGGCACAGTCGAGGAGAGCCTGGCGGCGCGCCCCGATATGATGATCAAAGTGGACATGATCGGTGACCTGCGCGGTGAATGGGACGCCCCACGCCTGAGTCAGGCGTTCAGCAACCTTCTCAGCAACGCAATCAGTCATGGCTCTACGGGGACGCCCATCACAGTGACGGCAAGAGCAGTTGCCGATCAGCTCGTAGTTTCGGTGCACAATCACGGCACCCCGATACCCGCGGACCAGTTTCACCAGATTTTCGATCCAATGAGCAGCAGCCTGGCCGCGTCCCGCAATTCGAATCATTTGGGGTTGGGTCTCTACATTGTACAGCAGGTCGTGGACGCGCATGGCGGGACTGTCGAAGTAAACTCCGATAACGCGGGTACGACGTTTACGGTGCGCCTGCCGCGCCAAGCGCATTCCGCCGCGTAATTTCTCCTGCGCTCCGCGTTATTCTCACCGTGTGCACCTGGCCATCATCGACCAGCTGAATCACGTCGTCGTCGAGTGGAACACCGTCCAGCACCGGACGACTGGTCTCGCCCGGACTGACATGGCTGATGATCAGGTTGTAGGTACTGCGGCCGTAGTGATACGAGATACTGTATTCCGGCCACGCGGCGGGCGCGTGCGGCGAGATCACCAGTGATTCGCCGCGCTTGGCAAAACCCAGAATCGCCTCCAACCCGATACGATAGAGCCAGCTCGCGGAGCCGGTGTACCAGGTCCAGCCGCCGCGGCCGAGTTGGCCTTTGGCTGTGTACACATCGGCTGCAACCACATACGGCTCGACCTTGTAGGTCTGTATGCCTTCGGGTGTGTCGGTGCGAGTGAGCGGATTGATCATCTGGAACAGCTCGAATGCGCGATCGTCGTCGCCCTGCAGTGCGGTTGCCAGGACCGTCCACAGTGCGGCATGCGTATACTGTGCGCCGTTTTCTCGTACGCCGGGCAGGTAGCCTTTGATGTAGCCCGGGTCATGCTCGGTCTTGTCGAACGGTGGCGTGAGCAGCCGGATGATCCGGTCATCATCGCGGATCAGGTATTGTTCGAGTGAAGCCATGGCCTGCTGTTGGCGCTCGCTGGTGCCCGCCCCGGAGATGACGCTCCAGCTCTGCGCGATCGCGTCGATCCTGCATTCATCGCTCTGGGCGCTGCCCAAAGGCGTGCCGTCATCGAAATAGGCGCGGCGATACCAGTCGCCATCCCAGCCGCTGGTTTCGACCGCCGTCACATAGCGCTCAGCTTCCGCGCGCAGGACTGTGGCCGTGGCGGTGTCACCGCGCTGTTCGGCAATGCGTGCGAACGCACGCAGCGTCGTGATCAGGAACCAGCCCAGCCAGACACTCTCGCCCCGACCCTCTGCACCGACTCGATTCATGCCGTCGTTCCAATCTCCGGTGCCGATCAGAGGCAGGTCGTGCTCGCCATGCGTGCAGGCTTTGCGCAGCGCTCGCAGGCAATGCTCGTACACGCTGCCGGTTTCAGTCGAGACGGCAGGCAGGTCGTAAACTTCGTGCTCTTCGGGTTCCAGCAGGCGCATGCTGAGGAACGGCACCTGTTCATTGAGTACACCGGCATCGCCGGTAACACGCACATAGTGGTCGGTCACGTACGGCAGCCAGGCCAGGTCATCGGAGAAACGGGTGCGCACGCCGCGGCCGCTCTGAGGATGCCACCAGTGCTGGACATCGCCTTCGACGAATTGACGTTCGGCCGCACGCAGGATGTGCTCGCGCGAGACCGCGGGCTCGGCGTAAACGAATGCCATCACGTCCTGCAGCTGATCGCGAAAACCGTAGGCACCGCTGCTCTGGTAGAAGCCGGTGCGCGCCCACATACGACAGGCCAATGCCTGATAGAGCGCCCACTGGTTCATCATGGCATCGAAGGCCGGGTCCGGTGTGCGCACCGAGATGTGGGAAAGACGATCGGCCCAGGCGGCAACCGCTTCATCGACGGCGGCAATCGCTGACGCCGGGCGGCGATAGCGGTCGATGGCAGCCGCTGCCGCGCTTTCACTGTCGGCCGCTCCCAGGAGAATGACCACATCGCGGGACTCGCCGGGCGCCAGCGTGATGCCGCACTGCAGTGCCGCGCAGGGATCGAGGCCGGTTCCGATGGCACCGCTCAGCTGCCCGCCGCGCAACGCGCGCGGGTGTGCAATGGTGCCATTGCGCCCGAGGAATTCCTTGCGATCCGCCGTCTGCGCCGTAATCGGTTCACTCAGCGCACAGAACGCGCTCCAATTCGCGAATTGTGGATCGAATGTGTTGGTTGCAAAGATCGCGCTCTGCTCGGGACGGTAGGCCGTGCGCACGTGATGTTGCGTCTGCTCGCGCAGTACGCCCAGAGTCCACTCGACGTAAGCGGTGAGTCGGATCGTGCGCTGAGCCTTACCCAGGTTGGACAAGCGCAGCGAGGAGATGCGCACGGTGGCGTCCTGCGCCATGGCCAGCGTCAGTACACTGCGGATCTGCTCGAACGTGTGGTCGAAGGTCGACGAGCCCGCCCCATGCCGTACCAGATAACTGGCGCCGGTGCTGACCGGTGCGGGCGTTGGACTCCATAACGCGCCGGTCGATTCGTCCTGCAGATACAGCGCATCGCCCGGCGGATCACTCACCGGGTCGTTGTGCCAGGGGGTCAGGCGATAGAAATAGCTATTGCCGGCCCAGGTGAAGCCAGCGCCGCGCTCGGTGACCAGGAAGCCGCCGTGCGGATTGGCAATGACGTTGGACCAGGGCGCGGGAGGTCCGAAATCGCTGCGTACGCGGATGTAGTAGTCACCGTCCGCGCCGATTCCACCCACGCCATTGTCGAACAGCAGCGCACGTGCGCCGTT
Organism: Gemmatimonadota bacterium; assembly: GCA_040902615.1. GTDB lineage: Bacteria > Gemmatimonadota > Gemmatimonadetes > Longimicrobiales > RSA9 > JBBDWZ01. The sequence continues at coordinate 17,253 of JBBDWZ010000185.1, forward strand.
GCTATCCGGCCCGAATACCTCCTGGCTGCGGCGCCGGACCAGCTTCTCGTCACCATGCCCCGCTTCGCGCGAACTTGCCGGGCTGGCGGCCGGGTGCGAATGCCGTACGCGCAGTTCCTGCCGTTCGGCCGCGCGCGTCGGCGCTGCTTCGGTGGCAGCGACCTGGGCAGCCTTCGTTTGGGTTGCTGCGTCGAGAATGTGACCGAGTGAGCTCCCGTCGCAGCGGATGATCACGCGAGCGGTTGCGCGCAGCAGACGGAATGCATCTTCGGCAATGACGTCGTGACGACGGAGGAAAACGCCGCCCGGCTGATCGATCAACCCCGCGTCAGTGGATGCCGCCAGGGTCGCCGCGATCTTGTCATCCAGCTCGTGCAGGTACGTGGCCGCCTGTTCATTGACGACCACCAGGTCCACGTGCAGTCCGCGGCGCCGCCAGTAGTGGTGCGCGGAATATAGTTGACGCAGCGTGGGCAACCCCTCGGGTGAGTCGAGGCTGGCCAGCAGGATCGGACGATCACCGGAAACGCCGATCGACCAGAGCAGCGGCTGCGATCCTTGGCTGGCAGCGCGATCGGCCGGAGTCGGGCCGAGCACTTTGCTGCTGTAGAGCAGATGACCGGCCAGTTCCTGAAAGACGATGGCATCGGCTGGCGGGATGTCGAGCTCGCGCAATTCAACCTGGGTTGAGGTCCAGGCCAGGTCGAGCGCGCGTTGCGAAGCGTGCAACGTGTGGTAGCGATCGGCCAGGTCGAACGCGCGCTTGCGCGTGGGCGCAACCAGCGTGGTGAAGGCTACAAAGGCAGACTCGCCGGCGCGCAGACGGACTCGCGTCCGCAGGGCAAAGATCGGGTCCAGCACGGCGCCAGTAGTCCCCGACAGCGCGCCGTCGATATGCAGCGCAGCCGGATCGCGTGTGCTCCGGCCACGGCCGATGAAACGGGCGCGATCGGTTTCACACGTGACCTCACCGATCCGCTGTTTGCCGGTAGCGACCACGTGAACGCAGACCAGCGGACGTTCTCCGGCGGAGCGCGGCCGGCGGGTGGCCGTGATCGCGTTGCACCATTCGTGGTATTCGGTTTCTACGAACAGGTTGGCAAATGCAGGATGGGCACGCTCTGCTTCCGGCGGCGCGAGCACGACCTCGCCATAGCTGGTCAACTCGACTTCACGGACCTGCTCCCCGTTGTTGGTGACCGTGACTCGCCGGACTTCAGCGGAATCCTCGGGCACTATGGCGATCTCCGTGCGGGTCTCGATGTCGCCATCGGCGCGATGAAATGTGACTCGATCGGTCGCAAACACGGCGCGGTACCAATCGGCTTTCCGGCAGACCGGCTGGTGCGCGGCCGACCAGACCTCACCGCGCGTGAGATCTTTGATGTAGCAGTACTGGCCCAGGTTGTCGGTGGTCGCATCCGAGCGCCAACGCGTAACCGCAAGGTCCTCGAAGCGGCTATACCCGGCACCGCAGTGGCTCACCATGATCGTGTACGGCAGCTGGCCGAGCAGCGCGACGTGCGGCCGGAACGTGTCGGGTCTCTCGAACTCACGAACGATCGGGCGGTCCGCCGGTCCTTCGGGCATGACTTCGGGCGCGGCCGAGGCATTGACGGCCTGCAGCACCAGCCGCCGTGGAATCCGCTCGTGCAGCAGCAGCTCGGTGGCCCGAACGATCGGGTCCGCATGGAATCGCGCTGGCCAGATGTTGCCGAGCAGTGTGTTGGTCAGGGCCAGAAAACTCATGCCGATGTGATGCGCCATGTAGGTGCGCACAATGGTATAGTCCGCATCGGCCGGCGCGCGTGTATAGTCGAGCGCATCACGAAAACCGTACGCGCCGAGCGCGCCCTTTTTCTCGAGCCTGCTCAAATTCGTGATGGCACGACCGGGTTCTACCATGAGCGCCAGCATCGAGGCATAGGGCGCAATTACGAGTTCACGGTCCAGGCCATGCTTCAAGCCGAGATCGGCGACGCCGAATGCGCGATACTGGTAGGTCGCATGCCGGTCGCGCACGGCATACGCGCTTTCGCTCATGCCCCAGGGCACACGGTGCGTCCGCCCGTGCGCAATCTGACGATACAATGCACCGCGGTAGGTGTGATCGAGCAGTGTGTGCGGCCACGAGCGCATGACCAGCGAGGGCATCAAGTACTCGAACATGCTGCCGCTCCACGATACCAGCGCGGTATTGCGCGCCGCGTAGGTCAGGGTCCGGCCGAGATGGAACCAGTGCTCCACGGCAACGTCGTTCTTGGCGATTGCAATGAAGCTGGCCAGGCGGGCTTCCGACGCGAGCAGGTCGTAGTACGAAGCGTCCCGCGAATGCGAGTCCGGGTGATAGCCGATCGCAAACAGCTTTCGGCTCGAATCGTACAGGAAGCGAAAATCCATCTTGGTGGCATACTCGTAGGCTCGCGCGGCCAGTACTTCCAGCTGCGCGGCGACCGCGCCCGGTCCAAGGGTCTCGGCTTCAATGCGCGTGATGCACCAGTCAATCCATTCGCGCGCATCGAGTTGGATTCCTGGAAATTCACGAGCGGCCGACAGCACTTGCTGAGCGGCGTGCAGCGGCGCCACGATCGTGGCCAGTGATGCGGTGGCAGATGTCGACTGCGCGGCATCAGCCAAAGCAACGCGCGCGCGCTGAACCAGGCTTTGCGCCATGCGCACGGACTGCCACGCTTGCGGACCGCCGCCCACACCGGCGGTTGCTAGCTCGAGCAGCCGCTCCTCAGCCAGCTCCAGACCGGTATCCAGCGCCGCCCAATTGCGCGGCACCGCCGGCTGCTGTCGGATCGCCAGCAGCGCCTGGCGCAATGCAATCAGATGACCGGCCAGATTGCCGCTGTCGACGGTCGAGATGTAACCCGGATTCAGGACCCGGAGGTCTTCGAGGTCGTACCAGTTGTAGAAGTGGCCGTGAAAGCGATCCATTCGCTCCAATGCGCGGAAGGCCAGCTCCAGCCGGGCGGCCATGTCTTCGACCGTGATGAAGCCGAGGTCGTATGCGCTCACCGTCGAAAGCAGCTGCAGCCCGATGTTGGTTGGCGATGTACGGAGCGCGGTTACCGGCAGAGGGTCTTCCTGGTAGTTGTCCGGCACCAGCCCATTCGTTTTCGACCCGACGAAGCGATCGAAGAAACGCCAGTGCAGCAATGCATAGCGCAGCGCCCGCGCTCGATGCTCCTCGGGCAACTCACGGGTTGGCTGCGCCGGCGGCCGAACCAGTGCATTGGCCAGCGCGGGTGCGGTGAGCCAGAGCAGGATGAAGGGCGCGGAAACCAGCAACACCAGAACTGAGCGTGCACCCGACCCAACCGTAAGGGAGACCGGGACGCCGACGGCCAGCGCAATCAGCAGCTGCGGTCGCATCGCTTTCCAGGTGACCAACGGTGAGTCGGGCAGCGCGCGTTCCGCGCCCGAGGCAGTCTGCCACTCGAGCAGCTGTTTCTTGCTGACGGCGATGCGCCAGAGCGTGCGCGCGATCGCATCGATCGAGATCCAGGCCTGGTGCGGCAAGAAGGCAATCGTGATGCCCATCTGCTGCAGGCTGGTGCGCGCATCGCGGGCCACGGCGGAGTAATACGCGGTCCACGATTTATCGAGTGGCGGCCGCAGCACGGCCAGCAGCAGCGAAACCAGCCAGGGCGCGGCGATCGCGCCCAGTGCGAGCATCGTCCAGGTCAGCACGGAGCCCGGCAAAAGGGTCCAGGCGCCAATCAGCAAAGCGAGCTGTCCAACCTCGACTGTACTGCGGCGCAGATTGTCGAAGATCTTCCAGCGGGACAGCATGGAAAGGCGATTGCGCTCCGGACCGTCAATGCCCGGCACTTTGGGTGTGAGCCAATCCAGTAACTGCCAGTCGCCGCGGATCCACCGATGCTTGCGGCGAGTGTAGGTCAGGTAACGCGTTGGGTAGTCATCATAGAGAATGATGTCGGTAACCAGTCCCGCGCGGGCGTAACTGCCCTCGATGAGATCGTGTGAAAGCAGTTTGTTCTCAGGGAAACGTCCGCGCGTTGCGCGCTCGAAGGCATCCACGTCGTAGATGCCCTTGCCAGTAAAGCTGCCCTCGCCAAACAGGTCCTGGTACACATCGGATACCGCGGTCGTGTACGGGTCGACTCCGGGGTGCCCGGAATTGATCGCGGCAAAGCGTGAGCGGTGTGCGCTCGGCAGTGACACTCCGACCCGCGGTTGCAGAATGCTGAATCCGCGCACGACCCGGCCACGCTCAACATCGTGAACCGCACGATTGAGCGGGTGCGCCAGTGCGCCGACCAGCAGAGGCGCGGAATCCGGTGGCAGCACGGTATCGGCATCGAGCGTGATCACGTAGCGCACGTGCTGGAGCACGTCGGTCTTGCCGATCACGGTCGAGAATGCGTCGCGCGCGCCGCCACGCAGGTAATGATTGAACTCGGACAGCTTGCCGCGCTTCCGCTCCCAACCCATCCACACACCCTGGCCTGGATTCCAGCGACGTGGGCGATGGAAGAGGAAGAACGCGTCGCCGGTCTCCGGCGTGTAACGCCGGTTCAACTCGTTGATGCCACTGACCGCGGCGGCCAGGATTTCACTGTCACCCGGACCGGTCTCGCTGGCCGCGTCCGTGAAGTCACTCAAGACGGCGAAATGAAGATGGGCTTCGCGGTTGGCCAGGAATTGCGACTCGATGGTCTCCATCGCCTCGGCCACATCATCGACATCGGCGAAGAGCGTGGGGATGACCACAGCCGTACGGAACTCGGCTGGAATACCGGCGGCACCACGCAAGTCCAGCTTGGGCAGCATGCGCGGCGGCAGCACGACCGAGAACAGCTGATTGGCGAGGTTGATCGCCACATCGGTCGTCGGGATGAGAAGCAGGGCGCCCGTGAGCACGAGTGCCGCGCTGGCAATGGGTCCAGCGATCAGCCAGACCGCGCCGACCAGCAGCGCGGTCAGTCCGAGGATGGCTGAAGCAAACGTGGCGATCGGATGCCGCAGGGCGAAGCGATGCAGCCGCTCGGTACCCTTCGCCTTGAAACCGCAGGCTGCCTCCAGCTCGGGCAGACCCTCGTCGACCAGGTAGTAGCCCACATGCGCGCGGTGGTCGCGCATTTCCGGGCGCGACGCGAGGCGGATGGCGTGCGCGGCCACTTCGGTCTCCGTGAGCCGCTTTCGCTTGGCAATGCGTTCGACCACATGCCGATAGTGATCGCGTGTAGCGAACGTCATGCGCTTGTAGAAGGCCGCCGGATCCGTGCGCAGCACGGCATCCATCACGCTCTGCCGTTCGACAAACACCTTCCAATCCAAACGGCCGACCGCGCGCAGACTGGTGATGCTGTTGGCCATCATGATCTGTGTGATGGCCACGCGCTGGGTCGAACGGATGCTGGCCAGCTCGGCGCGCACGCCCTCAACGCCAATCCATTGCTCCAGCTCGATGAGGACTGGATGGGCGGCGCGGCTTTCCCGCAATGAGTGAAGGAAGCGCGCGACGAAGATCGATGTGAGGCGCGGCGGATCGCGCTTGAACTCGGCGACTGCGGCGGCCAGCTCCTGGTCTGACCGCTCGGTTGCGCTCAGGATACCGGCCGCGCGCCGATCGGCGTCCTCGACCTGCGCCAGCCGCTCGACTGTCCGCAACGACATGCGCCGCACGCTTTCGATCAAGCCGAGCCGAAGCATCGCCGGAATCGCCCACAACTCACCGATCGAGAGTGATCGCACTGCCTGAAACGCGGCGATGAAAAGGTTGACGTTCTCCAGGTCGATGCGCGCTTCAGTATGCGAGATCAGCGTAATCGCGAGCTCGTAGACGCGTGGGTAACCGGCCAGCGGGCCCGATGACAGCTGCGGCAGCTCGCTGTAGAACCCGCGGGGCAGGCTCTGCCGCACTTCACGCATGTGTTCCTCGACGACGTGATAATTGTCGAGCAGCCAAGCACCGGCCGGGCCTACATCCACCCCGCGCGCCGCCGCATCGGCCAACTGAGCCTCGCTGTCCGCCAGGATACGGCGGGTCTGGTCCAGGCGGGCCAGCAACAGCGCCTGCCGCTCACGCGTACGGCCGGGCGCAAGGGTTTGTCCCGCCGCAAGTGTGCGCGCACGCTCAGCCAGATGATCGACGCCCAACAGCTCGCCACGGAGCGGGCCGATCGACGTTTCTTCTGGAGTGGAACGGGGGTTTTTCGGACGTCGCGATTCAGAGCGTAGGCGCAATCGAGGAGACCGGGTAAAACGCAAAACACCAACTTTCCCGGCGATAAACCGTCGCCGGCTGGGGTAAGGCTCACGCACCAGTCGGATGCGGTCGGCCGTGAGCCACGCTCACACGGCAAATTCGATGCTCGGACCGGTATAAGGATCTAGTGTATTGGCAGTGCAGGCTGGGGAATAGGGATCACAGCGGATTGGTAGTGCGAGTTGGGGAACTGGGACGTCACAACGGATCGGCAATGCAGGCTGGGGAATACGGATCACAGCGGATTGGTAGGGCGAGCTGGGAATGGGGGAATGGGGGAATGGGG
>JBBDWZ010000186.1:0-23344 GCA_040902615.1 Gemmatimonadota bacterium
TCACGACACCTCGCCGGTCTCCCCGGCGCACGACGAGCACGAGCACGACCACGAGTATGATTGACGATTACGGGCTCCATACGCGGGATCCTCGACCAGCGCCTCGGTGCAGATCGTAATCGTCAATCGTACTCGTGGTCGTGCTCGTGCTCGTCCGTTCATTCGTTCATTTTGTTGAGTCGCTTAATCAGCGGGTATAACCGCACGACTTCGATTCCCTCATCGTTGGCGACGCCGAGTACGTAGTCGTCGCCGATTTCGCCTTGCCAGCGGTAGAGGGGGCGCCGGGTGAGGTTGATAGGCACTCGGATGCTGGCGCGCAGGGTTCCGATGGTATCGAAGACAAACCAGCGCGGAACGGCGGGCTGGGACATGCCAGCAGGGTGTTCCTGCAGCCACACATTTCCCGTCCGATCGACCATCAGGCCAGCGAACGCGGGGGCCTGATCGGGGCGGCGAGCGTTGGCCAGGCCGGCATCGACGTCAGTCTGGCGATCACGCTCCTGTGGCGTGAGGTCTGCGACCGGGCGGGATGGCGCGAGCACATTCGCGCGGACTGGAGGTCGCTGATAGGCAGTCCGAGTGATCCGTTCCAGGTTGCCCGTCGATCCGAACGTGTTGAAGGCGAGGCTGGTGGCATCCGCATGATAGAAACGAGCCCCTTGCACCGACCAGGAGGCTTGCGGGTGCCAGCCGGCGGCATTGATCCGAAGGCCTTTCGGTGAAGTAAGGAACTGGTATCGCATATAAAGCAGGATGCCGTACCGGGTAATCGGCTGGCCGGTCATGGTGACGCGTGAGAAACGCGCACTGTCCGCGCATACGGCGCCATCGTCACGCGAACTGCGACAGGTGCCCACGTGGTCCGAAATGAGCAGCGAGCCATCATCGAAAACCGCCCATTCCGTGGGCGATGAATTTCGTGGTCTTTGCTCACCATCCTTGACCTCGAGTCGAAAACTGCGGACCCACTTGCCTTCGGGATCGAGGATGTTGATGCGGCCGCCTTCGTAATCGATCACGATCAGTGAGTCGGCGTTGTGACGCAGGAGGTAGTGGACGTTGATGTATTCGCCCGGGCCTCCACCGGCTCGACCAACGGCATGACTGAAGCGGCCGTCCGGCCCGAAGAAGCGCACCTGGTGCGCCTGTCTGTCGGCCACGACGATTCGGCCGTTGTTCTGGCGCGTAACGCCAGCGACCTGCCCGAACACGTACATGTCCGGCCCATCCAGCTCGCCGATACTGACCACGTTTGCGGTGTCGAGCACCCACGCGATGCTGTCAGCCAGCTCGAGGCTGGCGTTTTCGACAATCCTGATGCCTGCGCTGTCACGCATGACAACCGGCGGCGGCCCCGCGCGCGGTTCGCTGCACGCCGTTGTGATTGCCAGAAGGCAGATTGCCGGTATTCGCATGGAGTTCTGCTGATACGGATTAACGGATCAATAAACGCGAACGAGAACGACTACGACTACGACTACGATTTACGGGCTCCATACGCGCGGATCCGCGACCAGCGCCCTTATCAACGTCGTAATCGTAGTCGTAGTCGTAGTCGTTCTCGTTCGCGTCCGTTAAATCTGTTCATCCGTTCATTTGTACAACGCCGGAAACGCCTTCCGAAGGTGCTCCAACTTGGGCCGATCGTACATCATGATGTAGGGCTCGTCGGGGTGGAGCCGAAGGTAGTCCTGGTGATAGCGCTCGGCCTGGTAGAACCTGCGGAGCGGTACAACCTGCGTCACGATGGGGCGAGGATAGGTTTTCTCGCGCGTGAGCTGCTCGATGTAGCTGCGTGCCGCGCTCGACTGCCGGGCGTTGCTGAAGAAAACCGCGGAGCGGTATTGCGGGCCGATGTCGGGTCCCTGGCGATCCAGTTGCGTCGGGTCATGCGCGACCGCAAAGAAGACCTGCAGCAAGGTCTCGTAGGAGACGATCGCCGGATCGAACCTGACCTGCACCGCCTCGGCGTGTCCGGTATGACCCGAAACCACTTGCTCGTAGGTCGGATTCTCGAGCGATCCACCGCTGTAACCCGACACCACATCAGTCACGCCTTTGACGTGCTCGAATACGGCCTCGACGCCCCAGAAGCATCCGCCGGCAAACACAGCGATTTCCGGTTCCGGCCGAATCACGTCAAATCGAGGCGTGAGCAGCACGAGTGCAGTCAGGGCCGCGCGAGTTGAGTTCAGCATGGTGCAACTGAGATATCGTTCGAGAGGACGAGATGCAACCGGATAGTTCATTTCGGATGACGGACGAGCACGACTACGACCACGAGCACGATTGACGATTACGAAGTGAATCCCGATGCTGGGCGGGGACCCTTGCCTCTGGGAAGCCCGTAATCGTCAATCGTGCTCGTGGTCGTAGTCGTGCTCGTCCGTTGATTCGTTAATTCCCTCCTCAGGGTGACAAAGCCCTTGATTTCCGTTACCTTTTCATAGCGATGATTGGGGTGAATGCTCTAAGTCATCGGGTCGCCCGCGGCACACGTCACGGAAGACGTGTTCTGCGGGCGAATTCTTTATCAGGAACCAGATGACAAACCGAACCAGGTCAGTACAGGACGGACCGAAAGCGCCGGCCGTAACCGGCTTCAACGAATTTGGGCTTCACGCCGAGCTGCTGCGCGCGCTCGATGAGCTGGAATTCACACAGCCAACCCCGATACAGACCGACGCGATTCCGCCGGCCATGGCCGGCCGGGATTTGCTGGCATGTGCAACCACCGGCAGCGGCAAGACGGCTGCGTTTCTGTTGCCCATCCTCAACCGCCTGCGTAGTGAGCCGAGGCGCGGTACCAAGGCGTTGATCATCACACCGACGCGCGAGCTGGCGGCGCAGATCGTCGACCACTTTGGCGGCCTGGCGAAGCACACGAAGATTCGTGCAGCGGCGGTGTATGGTGGCGTCGGCATGAAGCCACAGGAAGATGCGCTCAGGCGCGGCGTCGACATCATCGTCGCGACACCGGGCCGCCTGCTCGACCACATGCAGTACGACTACGCCCGGCTCGCCGATCTGGAAGTGCTGGTGCTCGATGAAGCCGATCGCATGCTGGACATGGGTTTCCTGCCCGATATCCGGCGCATTTTGGCACAGCTTCCCAAGAAGAAGCGGCAGACGCTGTTCTTCTCGGCGACCATACCGGCACCCATCGCAGAGCTGTCACGCGAGCTGCTGGATCGGCCGGCCCGCATCAACATCGAACGCAAAGCCGCACCCGCAACCGGCATCACCCAGGCGCTGTACCCGGTATCGGCCAAGCTGAAGGCCGACCTGCTGGTCGACCTTCTGCGTCGCAACACGATCGGGAATGCAATCGTGTTCTGCCGGACCAAGCATCGCGCAAACCGGCTGGCCGAGAAGGTAACGAAGGCCGGCATCTCGACCGCGCGCATCCATGGCAATCGCAGCCAGGCGCAACGCACGGAAGCACTGGCCGGCTTCAAGACCGGCCGTTATCGCGTGCTGGTTGCCACCGACATCGTAGCGCGCGGCATCGACGTGGAAGCGCTCGAGCACGTGGTCAACTTCGATGTGCCCGCCGCACCGGATGATTACATCCATCGCGTGGGCCGCACTGCACGCGCCGAAGCGATCGGTGATGCCTACACGCTGGTTTCGCCGGAAGAAGAAGGTGATGTCCGCGCCATCGAGCGCGCAATTGGCCGCCGCATCGAGCGACGCACGGTGAGTGGCTTCGATTACAACGCACGCACGCAGGAAGTACTCGAGGTGCCGTTGGCCGAGCGCATTGCCGCGATCCGCGCACGCAAATCGGAAGAGCGGGCCCGCGCAAGGGCGAAGCAGGAGAGAGAGAACGTGCCGATCAGCCTGCGCAGCCGGGCCGAACCTCCGCGCGCACAGGCGCGCATGGGCAATCGTTCAGGCGCGCGCGGGCGGTCCCGCTAGGCGATCGCGGCGCGGATCGCGGATCGCGGATCATACAGAGAAACTGTGCTGCACCATTTCGATCGAGCTGGTCAGCCGATTGGCTTGAAAGTCGCAGCGTGCAGGTACGGGCCCCGAAAGCTGGGCGGATTTCTAAAGATCTGCATGGTGTTCGTGGCCCGAACTACGCCGGTCACCATCAGCCCTTTGTTAAGTTCCCCCCTACTAGCCAGCAACGAATCTGAACCGCTCGCCACGGCAACCCCGAAAAAGGCATCCGGTATCATCTCGCCTCCCGCCGTGACACAGGCGAAGACCATCAACATCGCACCGTCGCGAATCTCGATCGAGTTGATCTTGCCGTAGAAGGAAACTTCCTGGTCGGCGTATTTGTCGATCTCCTTGTTGACATCAGCACAGGTCGGCTGAGCCGGATTCTGCGCGGCTGCCGCAAGCGGCACCATCAGCACGGCGAGAGCGAAGCGGGTGATTCGTGACATGACTGTTCGCCTCCGGCTAGCCTGGGGTGCCTCAAACATACCGCATCGCCGGGTAACCGAAATACTTCCGCAATAGCGCCAGCTGGCCGATGTGGTAGGACTCGTGCTGCAGTAGAAAGCCCAGACCCCCGTGCACGGTGGGAAGGTCCACCGGAAACCGTTGGGACGATGGTGCATTCAGCTCCGCAGAATCGGATTTGCAGTTTGCTGCCTCGGCCGTTCGGAACGCAAGCAGGCATTCAAACCAGGTTTCACGCAGAGACGCAAAGGGAGTGGAGGACGCAGTTTTTTTCAGCCGCTCCGACCCGCTGCCCGGCGCCTTAAGCTGCTCTTTTTTAGTTACCACCACGACGAACGGCTCGCCACGACCTCATCCTAACGGCGAAATCCCGCCGTTACCGTGGCGCGGTAAGCACCAGGATGATGTGGCGGTAATTAAACAAACAAATGAGAACGCAGGAGCCAGGCGGATAACCGGTTCGCTGCGTTCTCTCTGTTAACTCTGCGTCTCTGCGTGAAACCTGATTTCGAAGATCCCTAACGTTTTCGTTCGCCGGTGATGGCGGCGAGCTGCTGGCGGACCTGTTCCATGCGAGTGCGCGCTTCGCCTTCGGCTTTGGCCTGGAGGCGCAGGTAATCGGTCCAGTGCTTGATGGCCTGGGCGGTATCACCTTCCAGAAGAGCGAAGCGGCCGCGTTCGCGTTTCCAGACGGACAGGAACTCACCGGAGTCGGGGCCGGTGCCGGCTCGGCGTTGCGCGTTAGCGGCCAGACGGGCTTCGCCGCGGGCTTCGCGCAACTGTGCGATGGTCGCGTTGGCGCGGCGGAGTGTGATCGGGCCACCATAGCCTTCGCGGGCCAGCGAATCGAGCTGTTCGAGTGCGATGGCAGCATCCGGCAGGTTCAACGCAGCCGATCGTAACGCACGGAGTAGCGCGACGCAGAGGACGTCGGCGGCGCGCGGAATCCCACTGGGTTGAGGCGCCTGGAGCAGCGCAAGGACGCGTGTGTAATCGGCCTCGTTCCGATGGCGCAGCTGCCACTGTCCGAGTGTGCATGCTGCGGAGCGGTCATCATTGGTGACGTCTTTGGCGGTTTTGGGCAGCAGCAGCTCCGACAGGCGTTGCGCAGCAGAGTGGGCCAACAACGTGTCGCCTTCCCAGAACATGCCGTCGAGAATTGCCTGGTTGTGCCAGGTCAACGCATCACCCTCGCGCAGGCCGCGCTCGAGAAATCGTTTGGCATCGTCGATGCGGCCCGTGTTCATGAAGAGCCCATGACTGGCGCCCAGCGCCAGATTCCTTTCCGCGGGGGTCGACGCCATTCGCAAGGCGGAAGCGGCAGCCAGTTCACCATCCTCTACAGTACCGACGCCCAACTGGACAAAGAGCGCCATTGCGCCGGTTAAGAATACAGGCGTGGTATCGAGCGCTGCGCGGAATTGTCGCAGCTCAGCCGTGTCGCCTCTCATGTAGATTCGCAGCCAATGCTGGTACGGAGCGACATCGCGTGAGATGGGCTGACGTTGGAGAAGGGCGTAGAGTCGAGCGAATTCCCTCGGATCCTGGTCGCCGATGGCGGCGTGATCGATCAGATGAATGAGCGCGGGAGTGAACGAAGAGTCGAGTGCAAGCGCGCGCTGGAAGCCTCGTTTGGCTTGCGCCGCGGCGTCCCGAACTTCGGCCAGCTGGCCCCGATGGATCAGCTCATCTGCGTATTGGAACCAGGCATCGGGTCGGTCAGGGTAAAGCGAAACGACCCGATTCCAGGTGTCGAGGATCTGTTTTACCGAGCGCGGCTGCGGCGTACTGCCTACCATCGCGAGCCCGAATTCGCGGTCGCCGGGCGCCAGCCGCTCCTGGTAATTCCGCACGAGCCGTGGCGCACGACCGAGGTTGCTGGCCTGGACCGCGCCCCAGCCCGATGTCAGGCGCAGGCCGAGTGCCGCCAGCGCAAATGTGCTATCGGACTCTACTGCGCGATCGAAGTGCTGTGCTGCAGTGACGAAGCGAGCCTGCCGGAAATGCGCCTGTCCGATCAAATACTCTTTGACTGCATCGAGTGATGTGCTGGTCAAATTGGCGATGCGATGCTGCGACTCACCGGCATCGAGCGAGAGCAGTTGAGCCGTGAGATTGTCGATCAGAGCCTGCAGTGTGTCCGCCGAGCCGCTGGTCTTGCCGGACGCGCGTCGTGCACCGGTCGGTAGTCCGTAGATCTCGGCCGTGAGCGTTACGTTGGTCGGCGTACCCACGATCGAACCGAGCAGAACACGGCCCGCACCGAGCGCACGCGCAACCTCGAGAGCCGAGTCGGGAGGCAGATCGGCATCCGCCGATTTTACAAGGCGCCGCCACGTACTCATGGTCGAGCGCGGATCTACAGCGCGGGTACCTTCCTCCATGGCCAGTGCCGGGCCCAGCAAATCCACCATTCCCTCGCGCAGGTACTCGAGCGATGCATCGCCACTCACGCGGAACGGCAGCACCACGATCAGATTCTGGTCGATGGCTGCGTCGTTCGCGGATCGGTTCAATGCCAGCGCAATGCCCAATCCCACGCACAACAGGATCACGACGGCCGCGATGGCCTGACGCGTCTTTGAAGGCCGCCTCGGTAATGGCTGTACTGCGTCTTCGGCCCGGACGATTCCCTGATCGGTGATGTCGAAGGCCCAGGCGAGAACTGCGGCGACGGGGAAGCCCAGCAGACAGATCGCAACGACCAGCGTTACGCTCCAGTCAGGCAAGTGCAGCGCGGGGAAGAAGCTGGTGGCCGCCTGTGCGATGGCAAACGCAACCGCGCCATACGCGACTACGACGCGGATGACTCGCCGGCGCTTCAGTTCATCGAAGAAGCCCACGCAGTCAGACTGTCGAGCGGCGCAGCAGCGCGCGCGTAAGGCCTGAGATCGCCGGCATGATCGCTCCGTTGGGGGACGGGTGAATCCTGCCGTTACTTCGGCCTCGCGTCAAATGTCCGGCTGGAAGGCAATCAAACCTGCTGTCGAAGACCCTTAGCTCCGTAAAGCGGTCAGCGGATCGACTCGCGTGGCACGCCGAGCCGGCAACCAGCTTGCCAACGCTGTGACAAACACCAACACGCTGATTCCGGTCGTGAACGTTGCGGTATCCGTCGCCTCGACGCCGAACAGCATGGTGCCGAGCAGTTTGCCTGACATCAGTGCGACACCAGTGCCCACCGCGATGCCAACCGTCGCGATGGTGAGGCCCTGAAGCAGAATCTCGCGCCGCACGCGGCCGGCATCTGCTCCCAGCGCCATCCGGATGCCGATCTCATTGGTGCGGGACAGCACGATGTAGGAGAGCAGGCCGTACACGCCGAGCGCGCCGACGATGAGCGCGGCGATGCCAAACAGCGCCATGAGTCCAGCCGCCAGCCGGGGCCTGCCGAGTGCACGCGCCACTACATCATCCATTGCCGAAATGCGGGTGACCGGTACAGTCGGATCGACTGCCTTGACCGCGCCCCGGATCGCTGTGATCAAACCTTCGCGTCCGGCGTGGCTGCGCACCAACAGCATCATCGCGCGGCCATTGTAGAATTGACGCGGCATCTGCGCATGCGGCGCGTACACATTGGCGCGCAGATCGAGGCGCGGTGAGAGGTAATTGACGGGTCCCACAATGCCCACGATGGTCAACCACTGCAGACTGTCGGATCCATAGTAGCGAATGCGGTGCCCGATCGGGTCCTGGCCCGGCCAGTACATTTTGGCCGCAGTTTCATCGATGATTGCGACCAGCGGCGCACCCGACACATCGCGCTCATCGAAGTGGCGTCCGCGGACCAGCGGCACACCCAGCGCATCGAAAGCGCCAGGTGTAGTCAGGATGTATCCGCCTTCGATCTGGAACTCGCCCGCCTGTGGATCCGGCCTGCCTTCCGGACGAAAGCCATCGGACGGTGGTGACGTGCGGAAGGGCAGCACGGACATGAGTCCAGTCGACTGGACGCCAGGCAGCGCGGCAACGCGCGCGCGCAGGTCCGAATAGAATCGCTGCACGCGCGCGGGCTCCGCGTATTCCGCCGCAGGCAGTGTCACATCGAGCGAGAGCAGATCGGTTGCAGTGAAACCGACATCGACCGCCTGCATGCGCTGATAACTCTGCACCAGCAGGCCAGCGGCAGACACCACGGCGAGGCAGGTCGCGATCTCGAGCGCGACCAGACCGCGCCGCAGTGCCAGGCTGCGTGGGCCCGCCGTCAATGCGCGGCCCTCGCTCTTGAGCGTCTCCTGCAGACGCAGCGCCGATACCTGGAATGCCGGGAATAACCCGAACAGCACGCCGGTGAAAAGCGACACGGCAATGGTAAAACCAAGGACGCGTGCATCGAGCGTGGTCGGCCCGCCAACGGTGGGCACAGCATCCGGATCGAGCGATGTGAGCAGCTTCACGAGCGCCGGGCCCGTGAGCAGCGCGATGACTCCGCCCGTGATCGCCAGCAAGAGACTTTCCGTCATCATCTGCCGGATCAGACGCGCGCGGCCTGCGCCCAGGGCTACTCGCACCGCGACTTCACGGCGCCGGCTGTCGGCTCGCACGAGCAGCAAGTTCGCCAGGTTTGCGCAAATGATGAGGAGTACCAGACCGACGCCGCCCAGCACGACCAGCAGCACGGTGCGATCATCTCCGACCAGGCTTTCACGGAACGGCTGCAGCAGGATGAAGTGACCGAGATGATGATCGTCCTCCGCGCGCCACGCCGCCATCAGCGAGTTGACCTCGGCTTCCGCGGCCGTGAGTGAAGCACCAGGAGCGAGACGTCCAAACGCGGCGAACCAATGGCTTCCCCGGTCCAGCGAAAGCTCTGCATCAGCGTCGATCGCGAATGGCCGCCATAAAGCAACTTCCGTGGTCGGGAAGAAAAAGCCGGCTGGCATCACACCGATGATCGTGCAAACCTCGCCATCCAGCCGCATCGTCTGATTCAGGACATCGCTGCGTGCCGCGTATCGCGTCCGCCACATCCCATCACTCAACACCACGACACACTGCGCACCCGAGGCATCCTCTCCCGCGCGGAAACCACGGCCCAATACAGGCCGCACGCCGACTACATCGAAGAAGGCCGCGGTAGCCGCCACATTCGCAATCCGATCGGGCGATCCATCGCCGCCCGTGAAGTTGGAGCGACGGAACTGGTATGCGCTCACCGCGGACAGGCTGCGCGCCGCCGCGCGATAGTCCTTGAATTCCGGTACTGAAAGGCCCATGAAGTCGATCGTGGAGCCGCTCTCCGGCGTGGAGCGCGTCCAGATCGCCGTGACCTGCTCCGGCTCGCCGTACGGCAGCGGTCGCAACAACACTGCGTTCACTACGCTGAAGACCGCCGTGTTCGCACCCAGGCCGAGACCCAGCGTCAGCAGCGCGGCCGCCGTGAAGCCCGGTGTCCGTGCGAACGTGCGCACCGCAAATCGTATGTCCTGAAGCAGTCGGTCCCACATCTCCGCCCGCGCCATCGCTCGTCTCCTTCGTTGTGCGATCTTTTCGCAATCACTCTTCACGGTCAGCACATCGCCAAACTTCCGTTCTGCTGCGGCACGCGCTTCACCCGGCGATAGCCCGCGCGCGATGTACAATTCGATCAACAGCTCGACGTGATGACGCACCTCGTCATCGATGTCCGCGGACAGGTTCGGCCCGAACAGCCGCACATACCGTCGCCACAATGGAGCTTCCCCGCGCATCGTCAGCCGGCTCGCGCCGGTGCCTCCAATGCCAGAAAGACCGCTCGCGCGTAGCGCCGGAAGCTTTCCGTCTGCGACCGCAGCTGCGCCCGCCCGTGCTCGGTCAGCGAGTAGTACTTGGCTTTGCGATTGTTCTCGGACACACCCCACTCCGCTTCGATCAAGCCTCGCTCTTCCATTCGATGCAGCGCCGGGTAGAGCGTGCCTTCTTCGATCGTGAGCGAGTCTTCGGTCGCGCCTTCGATCCAGCGCGCGATCGAAAACCCGTGGGCCTGCCCCCACGTAAGTGAGCGCAGGACCAGCAGTTCCATCGTTCCGCGCAGGAATTCCACGGGATTCTCCGGCATTGTTCCCCTGAGGTTGCTAGGGTAGTGCCTGGAGCCTACAACCAACTGACCTAGGAACGCAAGGGGGAAGAATCCGACAGGCTGAATTTGATGCCGACGCGTTTACTGCCGGATCGAGAAGACGATGGGGATCTGCACCCAGACCGGGAGCGGAAAACCGTCATGCAGCGCTGGCTGAAACGCGAATTCGCGACCGATACGCTTGGCCTCGCGGTCGAAGTACGAGTCGCCTGACGGATCCTTGACGATGGAGAGCAGGACGCGGCCGTTGCGGTCCGTGAACAGCCACATGTTGACGGTTTGCCTGGTACCCGCGACCCGGTTGCGACCGCCGGGATACTGGGCAACAGCGCGCTGGAGCAACCGAACGATGACTTCGCGATTGAGCAGCGCGGGCGGACAGGTCTGGAATTTTTGTGCAGTCGTGTCCCATGGAGCGTAGCGCGGGCCCATGGTGAGGATGCGGTACGGTTCGGGCCAACGGTTCAAATGATCGGCGATGCGGCGGCTAATCTCATCGCGCAGTGCCTTTGGATATTCGAGGTCGTGAAAATCGATGCTCCTCTTATTGTTGGCGGAGTCGATCTCGAAGATGATGATGCCCTGCTGGTTGATGCCTGCTGCCTGGACGAGTTGCGCGATTTGCGTGGTAGTCTCGCTCCAGCTGAGCGAGTTTTGGCTCGAGCTGTCGGGCGCGGGCGGTCGAGGTGGTCGCTGCGATAAGTCCACCGTGGAGCATTTCTGATTGCTGCCTGGGTTACGGCGCTCCTGCGCCAGCACCGTATCGATAGTGGGTGTAAGCACGGCAGCGAGCAGAATGGCCGGGACGTATCGGGATTTCACGTGAAGCTGCACCTTCCGTGGACGGGCTGGCGGCGAAGTCTCCATAGGTAACGTCCAACCCGACAACACGGCAAGGCGCGCGCTGCTTGACGCATGAGGTCATCGCCGGCCACTTTTGCCCGCTCGCCCAAAGGTCACACGCCCCGGAGAAACGGAATGCCTGCTAATCGGCTGCAGATCGCGGTTGCCGAGTTCATCGGCACCTTCACACTCACGTTCATCGGTGTGTTGTCCCTCACCGCGATTCCGATTGTAGGCGGGACCGGGCCGGAATCGGTGGTCGCCGTCGCGTTTGCGCACGGGCTCACGCTGGTCGTGATGATTGCTGCGTTGGGCGCCGTATCGGGCGGGCATTTCAATCCGGCAGTGACGTTCGGCTTCCTGGTGACGGGCCGCATGAATCCGCTGACTGCCGTGCTGTACTGGATTTCGCAGCTGGCGGGTGCCACGGCGGCGTCCGGTCTGTTGATGGGAATGGCGGGCGTGAACTCGGTAATGCGAGGAGCACCCGGACTGGCGGAGAATGTGGGTGTTGGGATGGGTCTCGTGCTCGAGGCGATCTGCACGTTCTTCCTCGTGCTCGTTGTGTTCGGAACCGCGGTCGATGAGCGTGCACCAAAGTCGGTCTATCCGATTGCGATTGGTCTCACGGTCACCATGGGCATCCTGGCGATCGGCCCGATCACAGGCGGAGCATTGAATCCTGCCCGCGCATTCGGTCCCGCCATGGTGATTGGTGAATTCACGCAGCACTGGATCTATTGGGTCGGTCCGCTGACTGGAGGCGCGTTGGGGGCCGCGGTGCAACATTTCCTGCTCATGCGGCGCGCGCCCTCGGCGGAGGTAGCCGAACACGGCGGCCCGGCTTCGAGCGAGAAGAGGCGGTAACGTGCCCTATCAAGCCTACAAGCTGATTCATTTCCTCGGCATCTTCTCGCTGCTGATTGCGATTGCACTCAGCGCCGCACACGTGCTGCGCGGCGGAACACGTGCGGACAATCCGAATCGACGCTTGCTCGGTATCGTTCACGGCCTGGCTTCTTTCCTCATCCTGCTCGGCGGCTTCGGCATGCTGGCCCGGCTGAACATTGTGCAGGGTGGCTTGCCGGCGTGGGTCTGGGCAAAGCTCGTGATCTGGGTGCTGGCCGGGGCATCGCTCGGTCTCGTGTATCGCGGTGCTGGGTTGGCGAAGGCGGTGCTGGTTGGGGTGCCGATGCTCGCGTTGATTGCCGCGTATTTCGCACTCTACAAGCCGTTTTGACTGGGTGAGAAAACGGAAATTCAATCGGTTGGCATGGGGAGCGAGGGTGGTAGTGTCCTGGCAACGTTTCCACGCAGTATCGGAGGATCGCAATGAACCGTCGTGAATTCAACCGTGCCCTTCTTGCCAGCGCCGGCGCTTTCGCGCTGAGCGGCAAACGCCTGGGCGCGGCTTCGGCACCGCTCAGCATCAATGCAGAACGCATCAACCGCCACCTCCAGGAGCTGGCAGCGTTCGGCAAGAATCCGCAGGGCGGCGTCAGTCGCGTCGCCTACACCGATTTCGATAAGCAGGGCCGTGATTACGTGATGCGGCTGATGCGGGCGGCGCAGCTCGAAGTCAGCGTGGACCAGGCGGGCAACATCAGCGGGCGGCGGGCGGGCAGTAACCCCTCGCTCAAGCCGCTGATGTTTGGATCGCATATCGATTCGGTGCCGGAGGGAGGCAATTACGATGGCCCGGTCGGCTCGCTGGGTGCGATCGAAGTCGCGCAGACGCTGGCGGAGAACCAGCTGGTGACGCGGCATCCTTTGGAAGTCATCGTTTTTCAGAACGAGGAGGGCGGCAAGCAGGGCAGTCGCATCATCAGCGGTGAGTTTTCCGCCAAGGACCTCGAGCTGACCAACGCGAGCGGCAAGACCATCCGCGATGGCATTCGGTTCCTGGGCGGCAACCCGGATCGCATCGCGGAAGTCAAACGCGATCCCGGCAGCATCGCGGGTTACCTGGAGCTGCACATCGAGCAGGGCGGCACGCTCGAGCGCGACCAGATTCTGATTGGCGAGGTGGAAGGCATCGTCGGCATTCGGTGGTGGGGTGTCGAGATTACGGGCTTTGCCAATCACGCCGGCACGACCCCGATGGATCAGCGTCAGGACGCACTGGTGGCGGCTTCGCGCTTTGTCGACATGGTGCACACGACCGCCCGGACTGTGGCTGGCCGTCACGTCGCAACGGTCGGTCGGCTGCAGGCCTTTCCCGGCGCACGCAACGTGATCCCGGGCCGCGTCAGTGCGAGCCTGGAGATCCGCGACCTGGATAGCGCGAAGATGGACCAGTTGTTCGCGTCGATCAGCGCGGAAAGCGTGAAGATCGCGGAGGCAACCAAAACCACCATCGCGCTCGAGGCGTCGCTTTCCAGCAGCCCGTCGCTGATGGATGAACGCGTGCGCGCACTGATTCGTGATGCCGCCGGCACCATGCGGCTGAGCAGCCGGCTGATGCCGAGCGGTGCAGGCCATGATGCACAGAGCATTTCTACGCTGGCACCGGCCGGCATGATCTTCATTCCGAGTATCGGCGGCATCAGCCACGCACCGAAGGAGTTCTCGACTGCGCAGGACATCGCCAATGGCGTTAACGTGCTGCTGCTCTCCCTGTTGAAGCTGGATCAGGCGGCCTGGCTTGCAACATAGGATCATGGATCGCGGATCATGGATCGCGGATCGCGGATCGCGGATTTGGACAGCAGATGATGATGCCTGCAACCGGAGTTCACATTTCGAATTCAAATTCAATTCACATTTTCAACTGCCGGGTGACGTCAAGGCGGGCATGGCGTTGTTGTTAATTTGAATTCGAAATTTGAATTCGAAATTGAATTTGAATTTCCTTTTCTCGAGCACTGAGCGGGTGATGCAATCAGCCAGAATCCTGATCGTGGCCGCGGCCCTGCTGTCGGGCTGCACGACGCGTCAGGCGGTGCTCGAATCCAGCCAGATGCAGGGCGTCGGCGTGGCCCGGGATTGGACTCGCGAGGAGCTCTATCTCGGTCTGAATAAGCCGGACGGGACCCAGGTCAGCAATGCCGAGTTCGATGCGTTCATCCAGCGAGAAGTCTCGCCGCGGTTGTGCTGCTTTACGGTGTTGAGCGGAACCGGTTACTACACGCCGAATGCGACTACACCGCCGACGCAGGAGCCGACTCGCGTGCTGGTCGTATTGTACAGTGATGCCGAGATCGCAGTGGCGGCCAAACTGACAGCGATTGCACAGTCGTATGTTCGCCTGTTCGCCCAGGAGTCCGTGCTGCGCGTTGCTGCACGTGTTCGCGCCCACTTCGTGAAGTGAGAGACATGAATCGGATTGCAACAACCATCGTCATCGCGCTGAGCCTGTCCACGGCAACGGCTGGAGCACAAAGCCTGCCTCCGCATCAGCAGCTGGCCAAGGATGTCTTCAAGCAGTTGATCGAGATCAATACCACGGACAAGTCGGGAGACAACACTGCGGCCGCCGAGGCAATGGCAGCGCGGTTCCGGGCTGCGGGATTTCCGGCTGCCGACATCTTCGTGGGCGGACCGCACCCGAAGAAAGGCAACCTGGTGGTCCGTTATCAGGGCCGGAGCGATGCGCGGAAGCCGCTCCTGCTGCTGGCGCATCTCGATGTTGTCGAAGCGCTCAAGACCGACTGGTCAGCCGATCTCGATCCGTTCCGTTTTATCGAGCGCGATGGCTACTACTATGGCCGCGGCGTGATGGATGACAAGGCGATGTCGGCGATCTTCGTTGCCAACATTCTGCGGCTCAAGCAGCAGGGTGTGGTTCCGGATCGGGACATCATCCTTGCACTCACGGCGGATGAAGAGGGTGGCGATCATAACGGAGTAGATTGGCTGCTCAAGAATCATCGGACGCTGGTGGATGCGGAATACGGAGTGAACGAGGGTGGCGGTGGTCTGGCCAAGGGAAAGAAGCCGATTGCAAACCAGGTGCAGGCCAGCGAGAAGGTGTACGTCGACTACACGCTGGAATCGACCAACCCGGGCGGCCACAGCTCACGTCCGGTGCGCGACAACGCGATCTACCATCTTGCAGAAGCGATCAGCCGGATCGGCAAATACGATTTCCCGGTACAGCTGAACGAAGTCACGCGTGGCTGGTTCCAGCGGATGGCGGGCATCGAGCAAGGTCCGGCGGCAGCAGATTTCCGAGCGATTTCGGGGCCCGCCATCGACCAGGCAGCGATGACTCGGCTGGCTGCGGTCCCTTATTACAATGCGCTCATGCGCACGACGTGTGTCGCCACGCTGGTGAGCGCCGGACACGCTACCAATGCCTTGCCGCAGCGTGCGACGGCGAACGTGAACTGCCGCATCCTCCCGGGTCACGACCCAGCGGACGTGCAGCGCACGCTCGAGCGGCTGGTCGCCAACCCGAAGGTTACGGTGAAACCGGTTGCCGCAGCCAAGCCGAGTCAGCCATCGCCATTGCGCGCCGATGTCATGGGACCGATCGAGCGCATTACCAGGGAGATGTGGCCAGGCGTGGCCGTGCTGCCGGTGATGAGCACGGGCGCCACCGACGGGCTCTACTTCCGCCAGAGCGGAATTCCGATTTACGGCGTATCCGGTATTTTCGGCGATATGGACGATGTGCGCTCACACGGCCGCGATGAGCGCATCGGCATCAAGGAATTTTTTGACGGCCAGGAGTTTCTCTGGCGATTGGTCAATGAGCTTGCTGGTGTTCGGCCTGCGACTTGACGTAACGAAGTAACGGATTAACGGACAAGAACGACTACGACCACGACTACGACTACGAATTACGGGCTCAAGAGCATCCGACGTGCATAGCATCGCGGCGCCATGGTTGGATCCCGTAACTCGTAGTCGTCGTCGTGGTCGTAGTCGTTCTCGTCCGTTAATCCGTTACTTCGTTCTCCATTTTTTCGATTAGAGCAGCATAATGGCTGAAATTCTGGCATTGACCGGCGTCGTCATTCTGGTGTCCGCGGTAGCGTCCGGACTGCTGGAACGCCGCGGCGTTTCGCTGGTCTTGGTTTTCCTTGCAATCGGACTTGGTGCCGGGCCGCATGGCCTGGGTATCGCGCAGTTCGACATGAATTCGCCGATGCTGCAGCTGGTTGCCGTGGTATCACTGACCATGGTGCTGTTTGCGGATGCGGTCTCCGTGCAGCCGGCCGAGATGCGCAAACATGCGCGACTCGCCGCGCTGATACTGGGTCCGGGCACCATCGCGGTGGCGATGATCATTGCCCTGGCCGCGTGGAAGCTGCTGGGCATCTCGGGCGCCGGCTCCGCGATGATCGGTGCCGCGCTGGCATCGACCGATCCGGTTCTGCTGCGATCCGTCCTGCGTAATCCCAAGGTTCCGGTTGCCGTGAGCCAGGCGCTGCGCATGGAGAGCGGGCTCAACGACGCCGTATTGCTGCCCGTCCTTCTGATCGCAATGACCGTGGCCCAGCGTGAAGCATCCAGCCTGGGCAGTTACGCGGTCACGCTCGGACGGCTGCTCGTGCTGGGGCCTGCGGCGGGCGCGATCATCGGACTGCTGTGCGTCACCGCGCTCGACTTCGTGCGGACGCGCTTTGGCATGCGGCGCGATTACGAGTCGCTTTATACACTCGGTGTGGCGTTGACTGCGTTTGCCGCAGCCGAGGCCATCCACAGCAGCGGGTACCTGGCCGCATTCACGGCTGGCCTCGCGATTGCCATTCGCGATGTCGAGCTGTGCGACTGCTTCCACGATTACGGCGAGGCGACCGCTGAAATCGCGTTGCTGATTACGTTCGTGGCGCTGGGCGGATCGGCCATCTGGACCGGACTCGCCTTGCTTGATGCCACACACGTCAGCTTCGTGCTGATCGCCCTGGCAGCGCGGCCATTGGTTCTGTTCATGGTGCTTCGTGCAACCGACCTGAGCCGCCGCGACCTGCTCATGCTGGCCTGGTTCGGGCCGCGCGGACTCAGCTCGCTGCTCTTGATCCTGCTGCCCGTTTTTGCCGGCTTACCGGAAGCCAGTTACCTGTTCGCGGTTTGTTCGCTGGTCGTGCTCGCGTCCATCGTGCTGCACGGCGCATCACCCGCCCTGCTGATGCGAGGAGAGCCTTCCATCGTCACGGATAGCGATCCCGCCATCCGCCTGACGCTGGATCAGCTGGTTGAGCTGCAAAAACGCGGGGAGCTGCTTCACATCCTCGATGTGCGCACCGAAAAGAGCTTTCACTCGGACACCATGATGGCCGCCGGTGCCCTGCGCATCAATCCCGATAATGCCGTAGAGGAAGTGCGCAGGCTGGGGCTGCCGGCCGATGCATGGCTGCCGCTCTACTGCACGTGAGGTGCGGAACAAACGAGCGCCCGTGTGGCGCGCGAACTGAGTGCAGCCGGTTGGCCCAAGGCCCGCGCACTCGTCGGTGGCTGGGCCGAATGGCAAAAGGTGGGCTTGCCCGTCCAGGCCAAGCCCACCCCACTGACACAACTGCGGTGACCCCCAAAATCAATTCGAAATTTGAATTCCAAATTCGAAATTTGAAATTGAAGTTGAAATTGAATTGCCGTTCCTCGACCGCGCGGTCGGGTTCAGCAAACGGCTTCAAGTTCAATTTCGAATTCAAATTTCGAATGCAAATTTCGAATTGAACAACACCTGTACTGGTTACGCTCCCCGGTTCGTGCAGGTTGTGTAGTTCGGGTTGTTGATCTCCTCGAACGGGATTGGCAGCGTAACGGACGTGCCGAAGGGCAAGCCGTACGCGGTCACGCCGGTCGGGAACACGGTTTCCTGCGTGCGGCCGTACTGGCGGATCAGGCGGCGCATGTCACTCAGCCGTTGTCCGGTGAGCCACAGCCAGTACGCACGCTCGGTGAAGAGCTGGTTCACCCGGGCGACGGCTGTACCCGGATCCGTCAGGTTGGCCAGGCCGATGCTGTTGCGCAGCGGGTTCAGGGTTCCCAGGTACGCTGAGCTGGTGCCGTTGCTCGCCGCGGCTTCGGCTTCGATCAGTCGCGCTTCGATGCCGGTGGCCAGCGGAATGTCCGCGCCTTCCGAAGCGTACTTGAGCTGAAACCAGGTCTGCAGATCGCCTCCGGCGTTGCCGATGACGGATGTGTTACTGACCAGGATACGCGGGTCCCGTGGTGCAACACCGAACGGCAAGCCGCGATTGATCGTGCCTTCCTGGATCGAAGCGCTGACCCGTTTTTCTTCATTGTTCATGTTGAAGACCGGGTTGGGCGTCTCGAACGAGCCCGGTGCATACTCGACGTTGAACACGAAACTGGTCGGAACACCGGACACTGCCTGAGCGGCGGCGGCAGCCTGGCCGAGACCGAGCAGAGCACGTCCCTTCCCGATGCGTGCCAGGTTCTGCTGCTCGCTGCCTGCTTCCGGCTGGGCGAGTGCCTGATCGAAGTACGAAATCGCCAGGTTGTACAATTCGGCTGCCGACATGGGTGAGCCGAATTCTACGCCGGTCTCCGTAATCCGGCTGAGCGGAATGCCCGTGCAGAAGTTTTCGACCAGCATCAACACCGAGTAGCCGGCGATACTGAACAGCTCCGCGTGCCGGGGTCCGCCATCGCGCTGTGACCCTTCGAACAGCTCGGTAGCGTTGAGCGCCTCGGCGCGCGCGCGCTGCAGGTAATTGAATGCGTGGTCACTCGCGGCATTCGAGATGTCGTAGTCGATCGTCCTGCTATCGACGGCCCGCCGCGTGCCGAAGCTGTCCGTTGAATACAGCTCATCGGACATGAGCCCGCTCATCACAATGACGCCGCCTTCACGGTTCTGCAGGCCGCCATAGGCCAGCGCGAATTGCGAACGCGCACCAGCATACAACGTCTCCAGGTTGGCCGTATCACGGGCAACGCCGGGTGTCACCGTAAATGGATCTTTTGCTTCCAGCAGCTCATCCAGATCGCAGGCACCCAACAGAGGGACCAGTGCAAGTACGATCGTGATGCGCCGGGACTGTTTATTTATCCGCATAATGATCTTGATTCTCCCTTGGTTAATGGGTGGGCGTTACATGCCCACATCCACCCTTAAGACGAAGGTTCGCGGCAGTGGAACCGTGAACAAACCGGCTGTGAAGAAGCGGCCCGGGTCTACATCGGTGCCGATCGAGCCCGGGATGTTCGATTCCGGATCCCAGCCGGTGTAATCTGACCAGATCTTCAGGTCGCGGCCTGCGGCCGAAATGCTCAGTGAACGGCCAACGCCCAGACGGCCGACCCAGCTGCTCGGTGCAGTGAACGAGAGTGCAACTTCACGCAGCTTCCAGTAATCCGCCTTCTCGATCCAACCCATCGACGATGCGACGGCCGTATTATGGCGCGCGATGATGCGGGCCTGATCCGCGAGTGATGCCGCGCCGGGTACCTGCCGCTCCTCGCAGAATGAGACGGCATCCGAGCAGCGAATGCGGCCGCCCCAGTTGAATAGATGATGGCCGCCCTTGTAGTCGACCAACCCGGATAGACGGAACATCTTCAGGAAACCGACATCAGCCGTGAACGAGACTTCGCGCTTCGGGAAAGGCTGGCCGATGAATGAAAGATTATCATCCTCGTTGTCCTGGGTTTCGGTCAGCGTCACTTCACTGAACTGGAGGATGCCGTCATTGTTCGCATCCGCATACTCGTAACGCGGCGCCCAGTATCCACCCAGCGGATAGCCTTCCACGTGCCGCTGCAGTCCGACCGTGATCGGCGGGATAGTCGTATCGCCAATCGCGATCAGGCGGTTCTTGTTGGTGGCCAGGCTCAGGCCCAGGCGAACATCGAAATTGTCGCTGCGCACTGCTTCGATCCGCAGATTCGCTTCCCAACCACTGTTCTTGACTTTGCCCAGATTGAAAAACTGCGAGGTCGGTCCACCGACTGATGGTGGCAGCGGCCGGGCGACCAACGCATCGCGCGTGGTCTTGTCATAGCGCGTGACTTCAATCGCGAGGCGGTCGTTCAACAGACCGATGTCGATGCCGCCTTCGATTTCACGACTGACTTCCGCGGTCAAGTCCGGATTGCCCGCATTCGAGACGATGAACCCGCTGGTGATGCCGCTTTCCAGCGAGACAGCCTGGGTCTCGTAAGTCCGGACCGCGCTCAAGCGCCCCGGCCGTGACCCCGACTCACCGAAGGCAGCGCGTATACGCATGGTGCTGAGCGCTGCGACCTCCGGGAACCAGGGCTCGTCCCGCACGACCCACGAGCCGCTGAGTGCCGGGTACACGACGAAGCCAATGTTCTCACCGAATGCGCTGTTCTGATCGCCACGAACAGCCGCCGTCAGGAACAGACGATCATTGATGCCGAACTGCTGCGAGCCGTATACGCCGAGCAGCTTGGTTTCTCCAAAGAACTCCTGCACCGAAAGCGCCTCGCCGGTAGTCAGTGTGCCCGGCGCCAGGCCGGATCCTGCTGCGTACGTGAAATCGGCGCTGCTTTCGTTGTACTGAACACCAACTGCGGTCGTCGAAACCAGGTTCTTCCTCAGCTCACGATTCAGGTTGGCATTGAGACTGCCGGTGAGCTCGCGCGCCTGCGTGCGAAACTGTTCACGCAGTCCTTCCGCAAAGAAACCGGTAGCGAGCCCCGGAACCGGGATCGTGCCCTGTTCGAAGCGGTTGTTCTGGTCCACACCGGTAACGGCATTGACATGCAACCAGCTGGTCGGGCGCCAATCGCCCTGTACACTGAAGACGAAGCGGCGAAGCTCCTCTTCGTTCTTCCACCAGCCGACGTTTACGGCGGTGTATGGGTTACGAAAGCCGTTACCGCGGGCCACGTTGGCGGGGGATGGATCGGCACCCTGGAACGCGTTGAGCCAGGGTCCTGAGCCCGTGTTGCCTTCCTGCGGCAGCTGGATGTAGCTGGTGATGAAGTTGCTGTGGGCACTGACCCGCAGCTTTTCATTGACCAGGCCGGAGAGATTTGCGCGCAGGTTCGTGCGCTCGAGCTCGTTGGCGCGCGTTACACCATCACTCTTCTGCGTCTCACCGCCGACGAAGAACGTGGCACGGCCGTCGGTGCTGCCCCCCGAGAGGCTGCCGCCAATCTTGTTCGTATTGCCCTGGCGCAGCGGCGAGTTGGGCGCGTTCAACAGCGGGTTATAGCTGTAAAGCGAATCGATGACCGAGCAGGTACCCCGTGATCGCTCGACCAGCGTGCAGTCGCCACGTGCATTCAGATCAGTCCGAAAACCGCGCGCCCGGAAGTTCGTCGGAATGACGGCATCGGGCACGTCCAGTGTGGCGTGTTCGGCATACACACGAGCTTCCGTGCGGCCGCCCAGTCCGCGCCTGGTCGTAATCTGCACCACGCCGTTCGCCGCGGCAGTGCCGTACAGCGCCGACGCAGCCGGTCCCTTCAGAATCTCGATCGACTCGACCTGATCCGGGTTGATGTCGTCCCAGCGCGAGGTGCTGGTTCCGCCGGTGAACAAGCCGGTTGACTCTGACTCGTTGCTGACGCGGATACCGTCAATGATGATGAGCGGCGTCGCATCCAGCGATACACTGGAATTGCCACGGATACGAATCCGCGAACCGGTGCCGGTTGTGCCGCTGGTTGGCTGAATGACTACGCCAGCTGCTCGACCCTGGATCAGATTGGTGAGCGTCTGGACCGGGGCCAGCTCGATGTTGGCCGTCGTGATGTTGGCCACCGAGTTGCCGATCTCGCGCTGCCGCTGCTCCTGCCCCGTGGCATTGACGATGATCCCCTCGATCTCGACCGCTGTCTCGGTCAACTCGAAGTTCACGGTCGCCGTGCCGCCTGCGGTCACGGTTACCGGCTGCGATGTGCCCTTGTACCCGAGCAGCGTTACCCGCAGCTCCCGGTCCCCCGGCGATACCTGCGCGATCACGAATCGGCCGTCCTGATTCGTCACCGATCCCATTGTGGTTCCTGCCACAGCGACCTGGGCACCCACCAGCGGCTGCGTGGTTTCCCGGTTGACCACTCGCCCGGTGATCGTGCCCCGCTGCTGCGCAAACGCAGCCGCCGGCGTCAGGCCGATCAGCCAGACAAAAAGCAAAAACCGAATTCTTTTCATCGTCTCTCTTCTCTCCATCCTCGTTTCAGTGACTTTCGAACCGGCATCGCCTGGGACGTGTGTCGTCCGCACCACTTGTCCAGTAGTCTGTCTCACACATTCCGAACCCTGCGCAGATACGCTTCGGCAGTAATCTGCTTGCGACCGGGTATCGGAATCTGTGGGACAGTCCTCTAGTGCAGCATTTCGTCGAAAGCGTTGCAGCTCGCGGGATGAAATCCCTAGCTCGCAAACGCGCGCGCGCTTGCGTCAATGACACGCCTGTTGTGAACGCCAAGCTGACGGTGACGAGCCGTATCATTCGCGGCACTAACGCACCAGCACAGAATGTGACGAAACGCAACCAACCTTTGACGATCATTGTGCATCTGGTCGCGCTCGTGTTTCGCTGCTTTGAATCGGCACGTGCAAATATGGAGGCGGGAGTAACCCTTCTATTGGGCGAGCATTAAGAAAGGGCGAGACTTCGGGGTTGTGGTTCGGCAGTGGGAAATGGGATGGCGACTGGGTGTCGACGTACCTTCAATCACCACGCAATGGAACGCACACCGGCTTCGGTCCGATGCGGGGCCGCCTGCGTGTCGGCAAATTTCAATTTCGACTTCAAATTCTGAATTCAAGTTGAACTCATGCTTGCCACCCGTGCCTGGGTCAGCGCGTCAGCCTACCCCTGAAAAGTGGCTCCTCGCTGTCCTGCGTGGGTGGATCCGGTTGTCGAGCGTACAATTCGGCGCTGAATTCTGGCGACGAGCGCTCCGCGATGTCGCCGAAACCTCGACGGTCGCCGACAGTAGCAATCTTCCGGATGTCGCGAAGCTCACGGAACGTGCGCACCGCGCAAGCGGGTTTGCGCGCCGCAAAGACAGCTTTCGCGACCCTTGAACTCGCTGGTGTCAGTTTTTCCTTATGAGCGAAGGAAAACCCAGCTCTGTGCGGTTGTGCTGGTCGGTTATCGCTGGATTTGTCTCAAGAATCAA
>JBBDWZ010000187.1:0-23307 GCA_040902615.1 Gemmatimonadota bacterium
ACGGCCTTTCTCTGGGGTGGCTGGCCAGCTCGACTATCGGCGGGTTTCTGGTTCGCTTCAAATGGCCCTGGCGGAAGACTGGCCCACCCACCACGCCCGCGACCATCGCCACGCTGCTGCTGGTTGGCCTGGGACCCGCGCTGACTGCCGCTCAGGCGGTGACGATCCATGCTGGCACGCTGCTCGACGGCCGCGGCAACCTGCAACGAGACGTGGTCATCGTCGCGCGCGACGGCCGTATCGATCAGGTCGTTCCGCGATCCGCGATCCGCGATCCGCGATCCTTCGATCTTTCCGGCTACACTGTGCTGCCGGGACTGATTGACACACATGTCCACATTGTCTCTCACTTCGGCAAAGATGGTCGCGCATCCAACGAGGGGGAGACCGCCAGCGAGCGGATGCTCTATACCGCCGAGAACGCGTACGTCACGCTCATGGCCGGCTTCACGACTGTGCAGAGCATCGGCGCGCCGGCCGATCTCGAGCTGCGTGCGGCAATCAATCGCGGCATCCTGCCGGGACCGCGCCTGCTGACCTCGGTCCAATCGCTGAACAACGAGACCGCGACACCGCAGCAACTGCGCGAGTACGTGCGCGATATGTCAACGCGCGATGCGGATGTGATCAAGTTCTTCGCATCCAAGAGCATCCGCGAGGGTGGCACGCAAACCATCTCGGATGAATCGATTCGCGCGGGTTGTGATGCCGCCAAGGCCGCGGGCAAACGTGCCTGGGTCCATGCCCATGCCGCATCGGCCGTGCGCGCGGCCGCGCAGGCTGGCTGCTTTGCCGTCACTCACGGCAGCATGGTGACCGATGCCGAGCTGGCGCTTATGGCCAGGAGCGGCACGTTCTTCGAACCGAACATCGGACTGGTATCGCAGAACTACCTCGAGAACAAACCGAGGTATCTGGGTATCGGCAACTACGATGAAGCCGGTTTCCGCTTCATGGAGGAAGGGATTCCGCGCAAGCTCGACATGTTCAAGCGCGCGCTGCGTACACCGGGCCTCATGATCATCATGGGCACGGATGCAACGGCGGGCGCACATGGACAAAATGCGCGCGAGATCGTGTATCGCGTGCAGGTCGGCGGTCAGAAACCGAACGACGCCATCATCGCGGCGACCTCACTCAACGCCGAAGCGCTGGGCTTGAAGGATCGCATTGGTGCGATTGCGCGGGGAATGGAGGCGGATCTGATCGCGGTTGATGGCAACCCGCTCGAAGACATTACGGCGCTGCAGCGCGTGGTCTTTGTGATGAAGGGCGGGAAAGTCTACAAGAACGTGGCTGCGGCGAAATGAACGGTGCCGAGCTGGACAATGTAACAGTCGAGCTGTTGATCGCGGTTGCCCAACTCGCACTCGGTGTGGCTGGCTTCAGCGGTATCGCGATGTACTTCAAGCGAAAACCTGGGCCGCTCACCAACATCGAGGTCTATCGCATCGCAATTCTCTTCTTCAATGCATTTGCCGCCGTATTCCTGGCACTCGCGCCGTTTCCGCTCGACGCATTCGGCTTTTCCGGCCCGTCGGTCTGGCGCATCGGCAGCGCGATCATGGCGACCTTCGAGATCGCCTTTCATTGGTATTACCTGCCGCGCAGCCAGCGCTACCTGCGCCAGGTGCCCGAGCTGTTCAATCGCTACAGCCTGATCCTGACTTACACCGGCGGCCTGGGGAACCTGCTGCTTCAGCTCGCCAATGCATTCGGCCTGGCCGGCCAGCGTCACGCCGCGATCTTCATGATGGGCACGCTGTGGCTGCTCTTTCACGCGACCTTTCAGTTCGGCCGGATCCTGTTCGTCCAGCCCACCGAGAAAACAATGCGTGCGGATCCCGAGCACGCGCTGGCCATCGCGGGTGAAACGAGCAGCGTGGATTCGTGAGAATCATTGCCGGACGCTGGGCCGGGCGTGACCTGGTGTCGCCCGGCGGACGCGTTCGGCCCACCGCGGAAGCGCTGCGCTCCGAATGGATGGAGCTGTTGGGCGATGCCCTAAAGGGAGCGCGTGTGCTCGACTTGTTTGCCGGCACCGGCGCGCTCGGGCTCGAAGCATTGTCCCGCGGCGCCAAATGCTGCGACTTCGTCGAGAACGGGCCCGCGGCGATCCACTCTCTGAGAGCCAATGTCGCTGCACTGCGCACGCGCGATCGGGTCCGCATCTTCGATCGCGACGCCATTCCGTTCGTCGAGCGGATCGATCAGATGGCCTACGACATTGCGTTTGCGGACCCGCCCTACAGCTCACGCAAACTGGATCGCATCGTCAAACGCTGGTTGGAGGTGCCATTCAGTCGCTTTTTGGGTCTCGAGCATGCGCCTGATCACGATTTCGGCGTAAAAGGGAAGAGCCGTCGGGTCGGCGATTCCATGGTGACGGTCCTGATGGCTCGATCTTCTTGACGTTGCCGTAATCGCGGCTACTGTGATTCAGCCCCACGAAGGTTTTTCAGCCGGGAGTCCCACCATGTCTAGAAACGACGATCTGTTGCCGGACGGTGAGCGCGTCTCGGAACAGAACGCGCGCAAGGTGCTCGAGCGCGCTATCCAGATCGATACCGACCGTGCCGGCGATACGACGGTCGGTGAGCTGCGCAAGGTTGCCGATGAGCTGAACATTTCACCCACCGCGCTCATGCAGGCGCTGCGCGAGGTACAGGCGCCCGCGCCGGAACCGCGTGGACGGGATGTCAGCGTGAAAGCGAAGCCGGCGTGGATAAATCGCGCATTGGGTTGGACCCGAACCGCGCTCATCGGCTGGGCCGGATTACTCGGCGGAACGGCGGTCGAACCAAACCTGGCAATCGGCCTGAGCCCGAGCGGGTTCGGGCTGGCGATCGGCATGCTCGTGTCCGCCTCCGTGGCCTTGACGCTGTACGATCAGCGAACCAAGCCGAAGAAGTCCTCATTGATCGACGTTCTGGTTCTGTTCATCAGCTTTTTCATCGGCTGGGGTCGCTCGGAAAGCAACCCTGTGTACGCCAACGACGGCCGCATGTGGTTCCTGCTCATTGCCGGACTGATATCGCTGGGTGCGACCGTGCTGTTGCAGCGCATCGACTGGCCGTGGTCCCGGAAGGAACAGGAACCCAAGCAAGAGTTCACAGCAACCGCCTGATCGAATAACTCAGGAGCGTCATGTCATCAGAGCTCGATCCCCAACCTGAACCGCAACGCATATCGGAAGCGGATGTACGCCGCGTGCTCGAGCGCGCCATCCAGCTGGATGCCGCGCGCGCCGGCGAGACCACCGTCGCCGAGCTGCACCGTGTTGCCCAGGAGTTGAACATCACACCCGCGTCGATCTCGCAAGCGCTGCGTGAGCTGCAGAGCAAACAGGTCGAAGTCGCGCCGCGGCCGGCACCGCTCGAAGCCGACCCGCAACGACAGTCGACCCGCACTGAAAAGATCCTCGACTGGATGCGGATGGGCCTGATTGCCGTCGGCGCCCAGATCATCGCGCGCTCGATCAATTATGCGGACGGTGATGACGTCGCCGCCTTCCTCTCAATCATCGCCACTATTGGGGTCGGTTCGGCTGTGCTCTATCGACTGGCCAAAAAACCTGCAGAAACATATCTCCGCGATCTGGCCGTGTTCTGGGGACTCTTCACACTTACCTGGTTGATGGATCCACCCGTGGATCGCGAATGGGTGTTTCCTGGCAATCACTACATCGTGCAAGGTCTCGGTATCATTCCGCTCGTGGGCGCCATCTTCAGCTGGCTGGCGTCGAGTACAGTTGGCGGCTTCTTCATGCGCTTGAAATGGCCTTGGAAAAAAGTCGATGCAAAACAGGGCTTTGCCGCGACCGCATCGCTCTTCGTGTTCATGGCCTGTCTGCCCGCATTTGCCAGTGCGCAACGCATCACGTCGCCGAAGGAACAGTTCGGGCACAACTTTGGTGATGATTACTTCCTGGCCAATTACAAACAGCTCGCGGAGTACTGGCACAAGCTGGATGCCGAATCGGATCGCATGATCGTGAAGGAGATTGGCAAGACCGCGGAGGGCCGCCCGCATCTCATGGCGATCGTCACATCACCGGAAAACCATCGCAACCTCGCTCGTTACCAGGACATCTCGCGCCGGCTCGGCTTTGCCGAAGGCCTGACCGATGCGCAGGCGCGCGCGCTGGCGAAAGAAGGGAAGGCCGTGGTCTGGATCGACGGCGGCCTGCATGCGAGTGAATCGCTGGGCGCGCAGCAATTGGGTGAAACGGTCTATCAGTTCGTGAGCAGCAATGATGAGGAGACGCTGCGCCTGCTCAACGATGTCGTCATTCTGTTCATGCACGCCAATCCGGATGGCAACGACCTGATCGCCGACTGGTACATGCGCCGCTCCAACCCGCAGGAGCGTGTGCTGGGCGGTTACCCAAGGCTCTACCAGAAGTACATCGGCCACGACAACAACCGTGATTTCTTTGGCTCGACTCAGGCCGAGACCGAGAACATGAATCGCGTGTTGTATCATGAGTGGCTGCCGCAGCTGCTGTACAACCATCACCAGAGCGGGCCGGCGGGCACCGTGTTCTGGAGCCCGCCACTGCGCGACCCGTACAACTACAACCTGCACCCGATGCTGGTGCTCGGTTTCCAGTCGCTGGGCGCGGCGATGCACACGCGCATGGCCGCGGAAGGCAAACCGGGCGCGACCATGCGGTCCGGTGGCCCCTACGATGGCTGGTGGAACGGCGGCATCCGCAACACCGCCGCGTTTCACAACGTGATCGCACTGCTGACCGAAATGATCGGCAGTCCCACGCCGATGCGCATTCCGTTCGTCGCGCAGCGTCAGATTCCGGGCTCCGATCTGGCTTATCCGATCGAGCCGCAGGAATGGCATTTCCGCCAGTCGGTCGATTATTCGGTCTCGCTCAACAAGGCCGTCCTCGATTATGCTGCGCGGTTCCGTGAGAACCTGCTCTACAACATCTATGTAATGGGCAAGAGCTCGATCGATCGCGGCAGCAAGGATTACTGGACCGTCAATCCGCGTCGCATCGCCGAAGTCACTGCACGACTCGGCGGCGGCGGTGGCAGGGGCGGGGGCGGGGGCGCGGGCGGGGGAACAACCGCCCAGCGCGATTCTGCGATCATGGCAGAGCTTCGCAAGCCGGAGCATCGCGATCCGCGAGGCTACATCATTCCATCCTCGCAGCCGGATTTTCCGACCGCCGTGAAGTTCGTGAATGCACTGCGCGAGGTGAACATCACGGTGCACAAGGCGACGCGGGATTTCGATGTTGCGGGCAAGAACTATCCGGCAGGCTCGCTGGTCGTGTTCACCGCGCAGGCCTTCCGCCCGCACGTGATCGACATGTTCGAGCCGCAGCATCATCCGGACGTGTTCCCGGTTGCGGGCGGCCCGCCAACCCCGCCCTACGACAATGCCGGCTGGACCTTCGCCTATCAGATGGGTGTGCAGTTCGATCGCATACTGGAGCCGTTCAGCGGGCCCTTCGAGAAGGTCAGCGAGTGGAATCTGCCAATGCCAGTCGGAATGGTGACCGGCACCGGACCCGGCTTCCTGTTCGATCGTCGGGTGAACAACTCGTTCATTGCGGTCAATCGACTTCAGAAGGCCAACGAGCAGGTCTCCACACTGACGCAGCCGTTCAACGCCAACGGCAAGATCTATCCTGCAGGTACTTTCTATGTCCGCTCGCGTGGCAACACTACACGAACCGTATTGAACCGGTTGGCCCAGGAAACAGGCGTGAGTTTCGAAGCGTCGCCCCCGCCCACGCCCACGCCCACGCCCCTTCGCACACCGCGAGTAGGTCTGTGGGATCAGTTTGGCGGCTCGATGGATGCCGGTTGGGCGCGCTGGATCCTCGAGCAGTTCGAGTACTCGTTCGATCGAGTGTTCCCGCCACAACTGGATGCGGGCAATCTGAACGCAAAATATGACGTGCTAATCTTCGTCGGTGGCGGTATTCCGTCTGCCGGTCGGGGTGGTGGTGGCGGTCGGGCTGGTGGTGCCGCCCCCGCGACCGACATTCCGGCAGAATACCAGGCACAGGTCGGTCAGATGAGCGCAGACAAGACCCTGCCGCAGATCGAGCAGTTCATTCGCAATGGCGGAACCGTCATCACAATCGGCAGCTCAGCCACGAATCTGGCCGCGTTCCTCAAGCTGCCACTCGAGGACCATCTCGTCGAGAACGGCACGCCGCTGAACAGCACGAAGTTCTACGTGCCGGGCTCGGTGCTTTCGGCACGAGTCGATACCAGCCACCCGGTCGCCCTCGGCATGACCGAATACACCAACGTGTTCTTTGATGACAGTCCGGTTTTCCGTGCCGGTCCCGGCATCACGACGATCGCACGTTTCGATACCGACACGCCGCTCAGGAGCGGCTGGGCGTGGGGCCAGAAATACCTGGAGAACGGCGTCGTCGCCGCCGAAGCAAAAGTCGGCAACGGCCGCGTACTCTTCTTCGGCCCGGAAATCCTTAAACGCGCACAGCCGCACCCGACGTTCAAGTTCCTGTTCAACGGGATCATCACCAGCACCAGCAGCGCACGGATCAACTAACACGGTTTCTCTGCGTGAAACCTGTTTTACTTGCCTCGCACGCGGACGGCGTGTGCGTCTGCGCGCTCGACCCCACCTGCATCGCGATTGCTGATCCGCAGGATCGCTTCCAGTTGTCCGTCATCGCCTCGTTGGTTCACGCTGATGATGCCCAGCCCGGGTGTGTTGCCGGTGGCAATGTGCGGATCGCCGCTCAACGGTGTGGGTCCGCGCAGCGCGACGAAGAGCAGAGAGCCATCGGGCGAGGCGTCGACCAGGTCGGGCGCGGGATCGCTGCTCAACGGGCCGGACAGCTGCACCGTGTTCACGCGCTCGCGGGCGGAGACCGAGATGATTTCGGCCAGGTTGGCGTGGCGATCCATCACCCAGATGTGGCGGTTCCCGATCTCGGCCATGCCATGCGAGTCGTGCTCGCCGGGGGATGAAAACAGCAGCTCGGGCGCTGGCTGGGTTGGCGCATTGGCGACATACCCGGTTGCGGCAAAGCGATAGACATCGAATCCGAACAGATCGAGGTGGGCGAGGTTGCCCGGCCGCCCGCCCGAGTTGATGTACATGTGGCCGGCCACCTGCACGCCACCACAGCCATTGCCTTTCACTTCATTCTTGTCGTACTCGGCTACGATCTCCATAGGTGTCTTGCGTGCGTCCACCACGAAGAGGCCGCCGCCGCGCAAAGTTACGAAGGCGTAGTGGCTACTGCCTTCCACGATCGGACAGATCGGCGCGTTGTCCGGCCGCAGCTCGGGTGACTGACAGGCTTTGCCGGAAGGCGTCGTGCAGGCAGCCAGGTCGATGGTCGCGGCGGGATTGTGCGTGAACGTGTTGCCCGCGAAATCCGCATCGATGCGCTCCAGCCGCTTGCCGTTCTGATTGGCAACTACGATGAAGGATCCGTTGGGCGCCGGATACGCAGCGTGCGCCTGTCGTCCGGTCGCGGCCTGCGTGGTGCGCGTGCACGAGAGCGCCTTGCGGGTCGCCGCATCGATCACCGCGACATGACCACTTGCAACAAAGGAAAGAATCGCGTGCGATTCCTCCCGGTTGAACAGAAGCATGTGCGGCCGCACCGGGTTGGCGCCGGTCGACGCGTTGCAGACCGCTGCTACATCACCGGACAGGTCGATGACTTCACTCGGAGCGGCGCTGGCCGGATCGGCGGCCGATAAATCGGCGCCATTGTAGATGTAGAGCGTACCACCAAAGGTCTTGCCCTGCGTGTCCGACTGGTCGATCAGCCAGACCTCGTAGTCCCGGCCGCCGCCACCGCCCGGGCCCGACAGGTTGGAGCAGGCCGCAAGCACAAGCGCGGTAGCGGCGAGGATTCGTTTCATTGGGCTCTCCTGGATGGGTTGCTTGCTGGGCAGCACTGAGCAAGGTCGCTGCAGTATGGTGCCTCCAGGCGCAGCGAACGTGTTCAGCGCTTCCCTAGAAGCGGCAAAGCTGTTGATCGCGGCTCATCGCTCAGGCCAAGCTTGACCGGGCGCGCGCGCGGCCTACCTTGCACGCATCCACCCGGTAGAGTCTGATGGCTTCAGTCGACGACGTTTCCCGTTTACTCACTGCCTGGCGCGAAGGCGAGCGCACGGCACTGGATCAGCTTTTCCCGATCGTCTATCGCGAGCTGCGCCAGATCGCACACCGACAGCTGCGCAACGAGCGGCCGGGCCACACGCTGAACACCACTGCGCTCGTACACGAGGCCTACCTCAAGCTGGTCAAGCTGGATCACGTGCAATGGAAGAACCGCGCGCAGTTCTTTGCCATCGCCGCGCGCGCAATGCGCCGGATTCTGGTCGACTATGCATTGAGCCGGAAACGGCAGAAGCGCGGCGGCGGGGAAGCGGTGCTTGATCTCGAGGAAGTGGTGGTCATGATCGAGAGCCGTGCGGATGAGATGGTCGCGCTGAACCAGGCGCTCGAGCGGCTGGAGGCGATCGATCCGAGGCAGACCCGCGTCATCGAATGCCGGGTGTTCGCCGGTATGAGCGTGGAGGAAACCGCGGATGCGCTCGAGCTTTCTGCGGCCACGGTAAAACGCGACTGGTCGGTCGCGCGGGCCTGGCTGAATCGCGAGTTGAGCGCATGAGCGAGCCCGACCTGAATTCAGGCTGGTTGCGGCTGCGCGAGATCCTGGCCGATGCGCTCGAGCGCCCG
The DNA here is from genome assembly GCA_040902615.1 of Gemmatimonadota bacterium. GTDB lineage: Bacteria > Gemmatimonadota > Gemmatimonadetes > Longimicrobiales > RSA9 > JBBDWZ01. Next base: position 8,710 of record JBBDWZ010000187.1, read on the forward strand.
GCCGACGAACGGGCAGCCTTCGTGGATGCCGCCTGCGCCGAGGATGTGGAGCTGCGCGCGGAAATCCAGAGTCTGCTGCAGGCACACGATGCCGACAGTCCGGTCGATCGCGTGGAAGCGGCGGTGCAACGGTTGATCGCGCTGAACGACGATTCGTTGCTCGGCCAGCGGGTTGGTCAGTACCGGCTCGTGCGCGTCATCGACTACGGCGGCATGGGCGCGGTTTTCCTGGCCGAACGTGAGGTTGGTGACTTCGAACAGCGAGTGGCCATCAAACTCGTGCGGCTGGGTGCGCGCACGACCGAGGTCGTGCAGCGCTTCCTGCACGAGCGCCAGATTCTGGCCCGGCTGGACCATCCCAACATCGCGCGCCTGCTGGATGGCGGCGTGACTGATAACGGCCAGCCTTTCTTCGCGATGGAGTACGTCGAAGGTGTGCCCATCCATCGGTACTGCCAGAGCCACCAGCTGGACTTGCCACGCCGGCTCGCGCTGTTTCAGCAGATTTGCTCCGCCGTGCACTACGCACACCAGAACCTGGTAGTTCATCGCGATCTGAAGCCGGCCAACATCCTGGTAAAAGCCGATGGCCAGGTGAAGTTGCTCGATTTCGGCATCGCCAAGCTGATTGCGGTCGGGGACGGCACGGTTCGCTCTGCGGCCACCACCATGCGCTGGCTCACACCAGAGTACGCCGCCCCCGAGCAAATTCGCGGCGAGCCGATTACGACCGCCACCGACATCTACGCGTTGGGACTCATTCTGTACGAGTTGCTTGCTGGCCGGCGCGCGTACGAGTGGAACTCGACCGCACCTTCGGTGATCGAGCGCACGATTGTCGAGGTGCAGCCACCGCGGCCCAGCACGGTCGTGACGGATCCGCGGCTGCGCAAACAGCTGGCCGGTGATCTCGATACAATTATCCTGCACTGCCTGCACAAGGAGCCTGCGCGACGGTACGCCTCTGCCGCACAACTGGCCGAAGACATCGAGCGCCAGCGCGCGGGTGTGCCCGTACGTGCACGGCCCGACACATTCCGCTACCGCGCATCCAAGTTCGTGCGCCGTCACCGCTCTGGACTCGCCGCTGCTGCCGCAATCGCGATCACGCTGATGGGTGGTATCGCTGCGACCAGCTGGCAGGCGCGCGAAGCCACCGAGCAGAGCCGAATTGCACGTTCCGAACGGGATCGCGCGAAACAGGAAGCAACCAAAGCGGAACAGGTCTCTGCATTCCTGGTCACGCTGTTCAAGGCGTCCGACCCGCGGGGCGCGCTTGGTGACACGATTACCGCCCGTGCGTTGCTCGAGCGCGGAGTTGCCCAGCTCGAGCGCGACCTGGCTGAGCAGCCGCTGGTGCGGGCAACGCTGCTCGACACAATTGGCCGGGTGTATCGCAACCTGGGCAATCACGACCGCGCTATTTCGGTCTGGCAGGATGCGCTCGCGCTGCGCCGGAACGCGCTCGGTGCTCAGCATCCCGATGTCGGCCGCAGTCTATTGCGCCTGGCCATGGTGCACCGACAAACCGGCCAGCACGCGGCCGCCGAGCCGCTGCTCGAGGAAGCCCGCACGATTTTCATGCAGCAGCTCGACCAGCCCAGCGCTGACCTCGCCACTGTGTTGAGCAGCCTGGCTGACATTCACATGATTCGCTTCGATGTGTCCCAGGCCGAGCAGCTCTACCGCGCCGCGGTCAACGAACGGAGAAAGGCGCTGGGCAACGAGCATCCGGATGTCGCCAATGATCTGCTGAATCTCGGCATGTTGCTGCTGCACATGAATCCAGCACAAGCGGACTCCGTGTTCAGCGCCGCGCTGTCGATGCAGCGCAAGCTGCTGCCCAAGGATCATGCGGATGTGTTCCGCGCGCTCGAGGGACTGGGCAGCGCGCGCGCCCGGCTGGGTCAGCTCGACACCGCGGAAACGTTGCACCGGGAAGCGCTGGCCATGCGTCGCCGTTTGCTCGGGCAGCGCCATGGCGAGATTGCGTTTTCGCTCGAGAGCCTGGGATCGATCGCGGAAAAGAAAAAGAACCCGGCAGCCGCCGAATCCCTTTATCGCGAAGCCATCGAAATCAAGCGGGAGAATTTTGCGGCCGGCCATTCGGCGATCGCCAAGCCGCTCGCGCAGCTGGCCTTTTTGCTGCACGCGCAGAATCGGTGCGGGGAAGCCGCGCCATTGTTGCGCGAGGCTCTGCACATCCGTCAAACCACGGACCCAAAAATTCCAGCGCAGATCACGCAGTTGCAGAAGGCGATCACGAGCTGCAGCGCAGTTCATTGACGTTGTCCGTGATCCGCGATCCTCAATCCGCGATCCCTGAACCGTGAACCCGGCAACCGCGTCACTGATTGCGCTGCTGCTCGCCATCACATTGTCGATCGCGACCCGCATCAACGTCGGCCTGGTAGCGATCGGGCTGGCCTGGCTGGTGGGTGTTTACTTCGGCGGCCTGACTCCCGAAGCCGTGGTCAACGGCTTTCCCCGATCACTGTTTCTGACGCTGGCCGGCGTGACCCTGTTGTTTGCCGCCGCCGAGTCGAACGGCACGCTCGAGCGGCTGGCCGGGCGCACCGTGCGTCTTGCCCGAGGACAGGCTGCACTGCTGCCAATCCTGTTCTTCCTGATCGCCGGGCTGGTTTCCAGTGTTGGTCCAGGCTCGATCTCGAGCGTCGCGTTGATCGTGCCGCTGGCCATGGTGGTCGGCGATCGAGCCGGTGTGCCGCACTTCCTCACCGCGCTCATGGTGGCCAACGGCGCGAATGCGGGGAACCTGTCCCCGGTCAGCGCAGTCGGCATCATCGCCAATACGAAAATGGCTGAGGCCGGTATGGGTGGACATGAAGGAAAGGTCTGGTTCGCCAACCTGGCGGCGCACCTGCTGGTCTCCGTTGTCGCGTATTTCCTGTTGGGTGGGCACCGTTTGTCCGGTGCGGCGACCGCGCCGGAAGAAACTGTAGAACCGCTCGGCACCCGGCATCGCATTACTCTCGCTGTCATCCTTGCCTGGATTGCCGGTGTTTTGGTTTTCAAGCTGAATCTCGGACTCAGCGCGTTTCTCGCCATCACGATCCTGATTGCGCTGCGCAGCACAGATGAGCGTGCCGCGTTGAAGCGGGTCCCCTGGGGCGTGATCGTGATGGTGTGCGGCGTGACCGTGCTGATCGCAGTGATGGAGGCGACCGGCGGGATGGAGCTGTTCACCACGCTGCTCTCACGGCTGGCCAACCCGGACATAGTCAACGGCGTGATGGCCTTCGTGACCGGTGCGATCTCGACCTACAGCAGCACGTCCGGCGTCGTGTTGCCCACCTTCCTGCCCACAGTCCCTGGTGTAATCGAGAAGCTCGGCGGCGGTGATCCGGTAGCCCTGGCTCTCAGCATCAACATCGGATCTGCGCTGGTGGATGTGTCTCCGCTTTCCACGCTGGGCGCTCTCTGCGTGGCCGCGGTTCCCGATGGAGAACCCGCGCGCAAGCTGTTTCGGCAACTCATGATCTGGGGCATCTCGATGACGCTCGTCGGTGCCCTCTTCGCGCAGGTCTTTGCCGGCCTGATCGCCCGGGTTTGACGGATGAACGAAGTAACGAACGCGCACGAGAACGACTACGACTACGGGCTCCCACCGTTTGGACCTGACGAAATGCAGTGGTCGAGTCGGTCTGGCTGGAGCCCGTACTCGTAGTCGTAGTCGTGGTCGTAGTCGTTCTCGTCCGTCAATTCGTTCATCCATTAATCTCGAAGTCCGAGCTTCCAATCGGTTCGCTCATCGCTGCAAGCGGTAACCGACCTTCCAGACCGTGACGATGTGATTGGGATTGGCCGGATCGCACTCGAGTTTGCGCCGAAGCTCGGCCACATGCGCGTCTACCGTGCGAGTCAATACCAAGGAACGATGGCCCCACACCTCGCGCAGCAGATCCACGCGTGATGCTACCGCGCCATCACGACGAATCAATGCGCTGAGCAGCTCGAACGCTTTCGGTGTGAGCGTGACCAGCACTCCGCGCCGGCGCACGGAACGCAGACTCAGATCGACTTCGACCTCACCAAAACTGAACGGCTCGGCAGCCAGCGCGCGTTGTGCCTGGCCGCGCCGCAACAAGGAATGCACGCGGGCCAGCAGCTCCTTCAGACTGAAGGGCTTGGTGACGTACTGGTCGGCATCGTAGCGGAAACTCTGGATCTTGTCGGCTTCCTGGTCCTTGGCGGTGAGGATCAGCACCGGCGTTCGGTCGCCGGTCTCACGGAGCTGCTGCAGCAGCTCGAACCCGCCCAGCCGGGGCAGCATGAGGTCGAGGATGATCAAGTGCGGACGCCAGTCGCGAGCGGCGTGCAGCCCGGACAAACCGTCCTCCTCCACTCTGACTTCGAGCTTTTCCTTCTGCAGGTTGTAACTGATGCCGGCTGCCAGGTCAGCGTTGTCTTCGATGAGGAGAACCCGTGACATCAGGATGCTTGCACGGCGGTCCGGCTGTGGTTTTCGCCGCGTGGTCCGACTCGAATGCGAGGCAGCTCGACGATGAAGGTCGCACCTCCGTCGGTTGCACCCAGCTGCACGCTCCCACCGTATTGCCGGGTCAGCTCGCGTGCGATGGTCAGGCCGATGCCCGTGCCGCCGGTGGCGAGTGCTTCTTCGCTCGTGCCGCGCTGAAACGCATCCCAGATACGATCCCGATCTGCGGTCGGCACACCAGGACCCTGATCCGAAACGGAAATCTGCACGCGGTCAAGGTTGGTCTTCGCAGAGACCTTGATGGTTTGCCCGACCGGTCCGTACTTCACGGCATTGTCGAGCAGGTTCAGCATGATCTGGCGCAGGTGCTCGGAGCGAATGGCAGCCAGCACACCCGGTTCGAAGCTGTTGACAACGTGCGCGCGTCGTGAACGCGCCAGCGGCAGAAAGCCCGCGACGATATCAGCCAGCTCGGCTTCCAACTCGACGACCGGCGCGGCGGCAGGGGCAGTGGTGCGCGGCCTGGAAACGTGCAGCACGTTCTCGACCAGGTGTGACAGACGCGTGGATTCGCGCTCGATGTGGGAGAGCGCCCACTCGCGCTCGGCGTTGGTGCCGGCCCGGCCAAGGCGCAGTGTTTCCAGGAACAATCGGATTTGCGCGAGCGGTGTGCGCAGCTCATGCGAGACGCTGGTAACGAAACGTTCACGCATACGGACCAGTCCACGCTCCCGCCGGATCTGTTTTGCCGCGGCCAGCACGAGGCCCGCCGAAATCATGAACAGGGCAAACAGCTGCGGCAGGCGCGAGCGTGGCAGGCCGCCAATGATCAGCGAGGGCGCGGCCTCCTTTCGGATCGACGCGCGCACGACCAGCGCTGCGTAGTACGCGCCCAGCGTGTCCTCGGCGGGCTGGTGCCACTCCAGCTCGCTCCGTGATGACCAGAGTGGCGTGGCATCGCCCTGCGCATAAACGGCAACGGTCACGATCGAGTCGAGCGGCAGCCCGCGTGCGAGCGTCGGCGGCAGCAGTACTTCGGGGCAGAACGCCTGCTTGAAGACCGGTTGCAGATGGCTCTGATCGAACCAGACCGCATATAGAATCGTATCGTTCGGTGAACGGCTGATCGTCCGGTAGGTCAGCCAGCGGTTTGCATCAACCCGTTGCAGAACCGGCTCACTGGCGTTGGGCAGACGCGGCGCTTTGCGCAGGACTGCGGCAATCAGGTCGTTCGCCGCACTGGGACGCGGTTGACTGCCCGCAATCAATGAATCGTTTGCCACTGAGTAGAGATAGTTGCCGCCGCCGACGGCGTTGCTCATTCGGCAATTGCAATCGGCGTGAGAAGGACTCGATACTCTCGCCAGGGTCGCCGCATCGAAGGCACCACCGCGCGGCACCGGACCGAACGAATGCAGGGCTGCGTCGGCTGCACTCCGAAGTCCGCCGGCCAGGTTCTGGTTGTAGTTGAAGACGGCAAACGACGCATAATCACGCAGCAGCGCCAGCGCCGTATCGCGGTGGCGGCGATCGGCCTGATACGCTTGCACCGCGATGCCGGCGAGGGTTGCCAGACTTACGCCCAGCAGCACCACCGACCAGTTCGGCTTGATCGTGAACTTTCGCATGATCCTCTTTCAGGAAGCTACCTGATCAGACCCTCGGCTCAAGCCGTTGGTTGTGCGAGAATTGTAAAATCTGATCCGTACGCCCACGGTCACTTCCAGTCTTCCGGCTTGACGTGCGCAACCGCCGTGTACTCGGTGCCCCCCGGCCGGACCAGGATGCAGTCGCCTTCCGCGATCGATCCATTTGGCATCATTGGGAACAGCGGGTAGAGCACGCCCTGGTGGGTCACCATCGCCCGGTTGACGCCGGCTACGGCTGGTTCGGACAGGAATGCGATCACCTTTTTCTTCTTGTCGGCGTTCGAGCCGTAAAATGCGGAGTCGGCTTTGACTGCGCCGAACATGAGCTCCGCGCTCAGGAACGTTCGTTGATAGGGGCTCGATCGCACATCGGAAAAGGGCAGGCCCAGGCGCTTCAGAGCTGCACCCAGATCGGCCGCCTGCTTTTCACCGGCCTGGGATAACACGCGCTGTGTTTCCGGCTTGCTGAAATCAACCGGATGCCGATCCTCGCGCGCGTGATCGGTGATCGCGTGGCGGCAGGCCACGACAAAGCCGCCGGCACGTACCTCCGCCACGACTTCCGGCGATGCGCGCGGCAGGGGCTGCTGAGCATTGAGCCGCACCGGCAGTGGAGCGAGCGCGCTTATCACGGCAATCGCACGCGCAACACTGATCACTCGCCGCGGGACCGCGGCAGCGGGTTTCGTGCGGGTAACCAACAGGCCCGCAATCAGAGGCACCACGTAGCTGCCACCCCGCTCGATGAATTCCCACACCGGCGCGCCCTGAAACAGGAATAGTGATTCACTCGCCAGCTTCCAGAATACGATTCCGAAGAACAGCGGCTGGCTGGGTGCAAACCAGCACGCCAGTGCGAGCAATAGTTCGGCGGTGCCAAACCAGGACATCCACGCGGGCGGGAACCCGACCAGGCTCATATGCCCGAGCAAGAGTGGCTTGCCCGCGATCGCGAGCAGACCGTGACCAGCCAGCAATACGCCGGTCAAAAGCCCTGCAACGCGCGCGGCGCGTAACCCGTTTGATGCTGCACTCGATGCCATCAACGGACGGAACCACCCAGACTTTCCCGGGAGTCCTGCCAAGGTGAGCAGCACTATGGGTAGGCCATAATTCCCCGCACGCTCCAGCGCTTCGGCCGGGCCCTCACCGCTGACCGGCCGAAGAAGTGCGGTGAACAGAGTCCAAACCGCCGCATAGACCAGCAATGCGGGTGTTGGCCTGAACAGGGCCAGAAGACCCACCGCAATGTCGACCGCGCCCACCATCGGCATGAGCCGCTGTGCCAGCTCACCGTCGATGCCGAACAACGCGAAATACGGGAGCCATGCGGTCTTGCCGATCAGACCGAACGCGCCGTGCCCAATGAAGCACGCGGCCAGCCCTACCCGCAGCAGCCACATCGCCTGTTGATTTCTCGACTTCCCGAATCCTGTGATACGATCACGCATGCTCATCCTGACGCCCCCTGTTGGTGAATGCGTTCAAGATGCCGAGCGGTCGCGGTGGAGCGGTTAAGGAATTGCGAGAAGTTTGTGAGAGATTTGTAAATGCGGCGCTCACCGGGTCCTGACCTGGCCACTTCAAACCGCTTTCGGTTTCATTGCACGGCCGAAGGAGCCTATCTTCCTGAAGCGCGCGTCACCCAGGAGTACGAGGAATTGCCATTGTCGGATGCGCCGCCGATCGTAGTCATCGGAGCAGGTGCCGCCGGCATCATGGCCGCCATCTTCGCAGCCGATGCCGGTCGTCGCGTGCTGCTGCTGGAGCGCACGAAAGATGGCGGCCGCAAGATCCTGATCAGCGGTGGCGGCCGCTGCAACGTGCTCCCGTCCGAGTTGAGTCCGGCACAGTATACCACAGCGTCATCGCCCAACACGTTGCGCAAGATGCTGCTGTCCTGGCCGCTCGCGCAGCAGCGCGAGTTCTTCGAGCGTTCGCTCGGCATTGCCTTGCAGCTCGAGCCGGAGACCGGCAAGCTGTTTCCGGTATCGAATCGCGCGCGCGACGTGCGCGACGCATTGCTCGGCGCGGCCCGCAACCGAAACGTCGAGATCCGCTTCGAACAAACCGTTCACGACGTCACACCCACGGCCGATGGCTGGCAGGTGCGGCTGGCACAGGATAGCGCGCTATCCGCGGCCGCGGTCATCCTGGCCACGGGTGGTTTGTCGGTTCCGAATACGGGCAGCGACGGCATTGGCCTCCGGATTGCCAAACGGCTCGGCCATACCATTCACGAGCTCTACCCCGCGCTCACGCCGCTCACTGCCGAGCCAGCACCGCATCAGTCACTGGCTGGCGTATCCCTCGAGGTCACACTCAGCGCACCTCTGCCCAGGGGCAGTTTCAACACGCGGGGCGGATTCCTGTTTACGCATCGCGGCTATAGCGGTCCGTCCGTCCTCGATATCTCACACCTGGCCGTGCTCGCGCGCATGCGCGCGCACGCGCAACCCATCCTCGTGCAATGGACTCACCTGGATGCGATGGCCTGGGAGCAGCGGCTGCGCGCTACCGGAAACGCCACCATCGGCGGTCTGCTCAAACGTGATCTGCCCGCGCGGCTCATCGATCTTCTGCTGCAGGAAGCGGGCGTCACAGCCGATCGTTCGCTCGCGCAGCTGCGCAAGGATGAACGTTCGCGCCTGGTGGATGTGCTCGCGCGCTACCCGCTGCCCTGGACCGGCGATGAAGGTTACAAGAAAGCCGAAGTCACTGGCGGCGGTGTTGCCCTCAGCGAGGTGGACCCGCGTACGCTCGAGAGCAAATTGCACGGAGGCTTGTTCCTGTGCGGCGAGCTGCTCGATGCATTCGGACCCATCGGCGGCTACAACTTCGCATGGGGCTGGGCTACCGGACGCGCTGCGGGTCTTGGGGCTGGAGCGTGAAACTGCCTTACTACGCGAGCCAGAGCCTGGGTGGATACCGCAGGCTGTCCGGATGGCACTTCAATGCGTTCACCAGACCAACGCCGGAGAATGCGCGGACATCGTACTGACACATGGTCGCGATCGGGAACCGGCGCGCGATCAGTTCATCGTAGCCGAGCTCATACTCACGAATATCCTCCGTTGTCAGCGTCTGGTTCAACGCTGTGACGTCGCCCAGCAACCGTATCGAGGTCGCGCCATTCCGGATTGCCGCAGCAAATTCTTCGGCGAAATACTCGAGCTGCGCCTTGGCCGATCCTTGATAATTGCACGCGACCAGGGAGTGGTTGGCCACGTCCTTCTGTAGTTCCGGACGCCGCCGCTCGAGGTGAAGGAGGATCGGCTGGCACGCCTCGTCTTTCCCAATGACATAGGTAAACGTGCCCGGTCGTTGCCCGTCGGCCAGAAATGACACCGCCATTTTCAATCGGCTGATGTCATTGGTGTACAACCCGCAGACGTGATCGCCCTCTTTGATGTGGTGGTGGGTCGCTGCGGACGCCGACTCTGCCGGATCCCGGGCCTCCCTCACCGACCCAGGCTGCGCTTCCATGAACGCGATCAGGTCGGCCTTCCGGAATCGGCGTTCTCTCCGCTGGCCGATCCGCAGGCACGGTAGCCGGCCCGAATTCGTCCAGCGGCGCAGCGAGGTCTCGCTCACGTTGAGGAATCGCGCCGCCTGTTCGATGTCCAGCAGTTCGTTTTCGCTCTCGGCCACACTCCCACCCATGCATTGGGGAACAACACCTGGCTAACAAAGTATAAGTAAAGACACAAAAGATCAACAAAGCCAAACACTTATAGGATACAGATTTATGACAAAAACCTTGCGAGTGCTGCTCCTGGCCGAAAGTGGGGCCGAGACCGATTTCATTCGGCCGCTTTCGACTGGAGATGGGGATATGAAGGTGCGGCGAGTCGAGTCGAGCGGCGCGTTCATCGAAGCGTTGCGCGAGTTTGGGCCGGACGTCGTGCTGGTCGATGACACGAGCGCACAGCTCGAGGCCGGATCGGCGATCGGAATCGTGCAGGAAGAGCGCCCGACTGCGCCCATTATCGTGATCATGAGCGAACTGAACGAAGCGCGCGCGGCCGCCTGTCTGCGTGCCGGTGCGGAAGCGTTCGTGTTGAGGGCCAACATCGGGAAGCTGGGTGCCGTGGTCGAGGCCGCGCAATCTGCGCGTCAGCGACTGGGGAATCTGACGGCGCGGCAGCTGGATGTGTTGCGCCGCATCGCGGAGGGTCAGAAGACGCGTGAGATTGCGCGCGATCTGGATTTGAGCGTGAAGACGGTGGAAACGCATCGCAGTGAGATCAAGAAGCGGCTCATGATCAATGAGCTGGCGGGATTGGTACGATACGCGGCGAGAGTGGGTCTGGTTGCGATCGAAGCGCCGCCGGAGCGCCCCAATTTAAAAGCCAATGAGCCGGTGAACTCACACTAGCGCATCAGTTCACTTGCGCCGAGTTGGACCGGCTACGAGCCTCAAGGCAACAGTCCCCATTTTTTCGAGCATTGTAATGACCGCATTGACACGATTGGTCATAGCGTTTTCGCTGATAACCGCCGGTCTGCTGCCAGTCAGCAGGCCGGCGGTTGCACAACGGAGCCCTGGTTCTGCCTTGAGCTGGCAGATTCCGGATCTGGGGCCGCTGCTGCCGATTCGAGCGGAGGAGTTCTACGCGCGTCGTCGTGCACTGGCAGATTCGATCCGTGAAGGCGTACTGGTCGTGTTCGGCGCGCGCGCGCCGGCGCACGATTATCTCCCGTACCAGCAGAATCCCGCGTTTCGCTATCTGACCGGCATTGAGGAGCCCGATGCCGTGTTGATCATGTATCGTACGGACACGCAAGTGATCGAGCGATTGTTCGTGCTGGAACGCAATCCGGCACGCGAGGTCTGGGAAGGGTTGCGGCTCGGACCGGAGGGCGCGCGTGCGCAAACCCGGATCGACGCGGAGAGCAACGATCGCGCATTGCCGGTGCTGGACTCACTGCTGAAGCAGAAAGCCGTGCTGTACGCGCTCGCGGGCGTGCCGGACAACGAGCTGGGCGCCGAGCTGAGCTATGAGGAGCAGGTCATCGCCCGCCTGATTCCGCGACACTCGGGCCTGCAGGTCCGCTCGTTCGCGCGCACGCTCTCGGCTTTGCGCGCGAAGAAATCAGCCGCCGAGCTCGATCGTATCCGGCGGGCCACCTACATCTCCGCAGAAGCCCATCGGCAGGCCATGCAGGCCACCGAGCCTCGCATGAATGAGTTCGAGATCCGGTCCCTGGTTGAATACGTCTTCCTGCGTAACGGCGCCGACGGGCCCGCCTATGCGTCGATCGTCGGCTCCGGTCCGAATTCCACCACACTGCACTACAACGCTGACAACCGCTGCATGAATGCGGGTGAAGTGCTGCTCTTCGATGTCGGTGCCTATTTCGGCGGCTACGCGGCCGACGTAACCCGAACGATTCCGATCAACGGCAAGTTCACGCCCGAGCAACGCTCGATTTACGATGTCGTTCTGGCTGCGCAAAAAGCAGCCGAGCAGCGGATCAAGCCGGGCGCGCGCTGGGCCGACCTCAATCAGGCCGCGCGCACCGAGTTGTCCGCCGGACTGGCGCGGCTGCGCTTGATCGATTCGCCGGACGCAACCTACGACTGCGGATCGGAGAACCGCCTCGCCAAGTGCCCGCAGCTCGGCCTGTTCTACATGCACGGCCTCGGGCACGGCGTCGGCCTCGAGGTCCACGACCCCGACATCTCCACCGCCGCCGGATTTCAACCCGGCAGCGCAGTTACGATCGAACCGGGCCTCTACGTGCGCGCTGACGCCTTCGACTACCTGGCCAACACCCCCGACAATCGTGCGATGATTCAGCGCCTGCGTCCCGCTCTCACCCGCTACGCCAACATCGGCGTGCGGATCGAAGACGTATATATATTCGACGATAATGGGGTCGAGCGTGCCTCGCGCGGGGCACCCCGAGAGCCAGAAGAGGTCGAAGCGCTTATGAAACAACCCGCGCCCGCGACCGCCGGAAGGCGAGCCGATGTCGTCGCCTGGCGTTGCACGCCTGAGAAAACTGCGCCCTGACCTACTCGGGATCGGATCGCGGATCGCGGATCGCGGATCTCAGCGGTCCTGGCCGCGCCCGGCGCACTCGCAATCAGGGGTAGTTATTCAGTTGTGATAATAGCCGTGGGGTCATGTATAATCATGCAGGTTTGAACCTTTCTGCTCAGAACTGCTCAGACGCTTTATCGATTATTCCTGTAGTGGGCAGCCAGCATTCGGTCACTGCAAATCTGTGTACGGTGCTGTATACTGGACAGCCGCTTTTGAAGTCAGGCCAGGCAGTGCGATACTCAGGTAATTACCGGATAGTCGCTTGCGGCACGCCGAAGTAATCTCGGCCCCGGATTCGTAGCACTTGTTCGCATCACGGAACACTTCGAGACAACCAAACACTGGATCAAGAGACCGGTGAACAAACCGCTGCGGGTTTTGATACTGGAAGACAGTGAGCGAGACGCCGAGATGATTGCGGCTGAGCTCGACCGAGCGGGAATCCATTCGGTTTCTCAACGAGCCGAATCCGAAGAACAATTCGAGCACGCGCTCCGCGAATTCACGCCCGATGTAATCGTCTGTGATCATGCACTGCCGCAATTCAATTCAATCGCTGCTCTCAAGACCATCCAGGCCGTGCGACCAACCGCACCCATGATTGTCGTGTCGGGTGCTTTGGACGAAAGAACGGCAGTGGCCTGCCTGCGGGCGGGCGCCGAAGACATCGTGCTGAAGGGAAACCTGCAGCGGCTACCCAGCGCGATCGAATCGGCGATCCGCGTGAGGCAACGGCTCGAGCGGCTGACGCCAAGGCAGATCGAGGTGCTGCGATTCATCGCCGAAGGTCACACCAACCGTGAAATTGCACGCCGGCTGGAATTGAGTGCCAAGACGATCGAGAGTCATCGCGGCGAGGTCATGAAGCGGCTGGACGTTCACGATATTGCAGGCGTGGTTCGTTATGCCGTGCGGGTAGGTCTGGTGACTCCGGAGGTCGAGGAAATTTGAGCCGGACCGCTCGGTGGCACACGCTCATTTGTTGACCAATACCGTGAGCACGTGGGTCATGTCACCGAGGTTGCCGATCACCTTTCGTTTCGGCTCCGGTGCCATCCTGACGAGAGTCGGAGTCACGACGATTCCATCGGCCAGGCCGCGAATGGGATGCTCGATCAGATCGATGATCTCCAATTCATGATTTGAGGCGAAATGCTGATCACAAATCGACTTTGCGTTTGCGATCGCATTCACGGAGTTCGGAGCGTTTCCCGCGACATACAGGCGTAACCGAAGCCGCGCTTTCCAGGTTCCGGTTTTCGCCATGCTAGGCGCCTCTCTTTCTACCATTCTCTTTTTCGATAACAGGCAGTGCTGTTTTGCGCCGGACGACGACGCCCACCTCTTCATCGGCGTGCCGCATCTTACGCAACACGGCCTGGTCGGTAGCGAGCAGCCTGGACGCAGATCCGGTGGCGTGGGCCAGGAGGTCGATCTCCGCGCTGCGCGCTTCCATCTCGGTCTGGATGACCTGAAGCCGCGCCGCTGCTTCGGCCTGAGCCGTCTGCAACTGCAGGCGCTTGAGCTCGGCGGCAACGTCGGAGCGCTGCTTAACTGCGCCCTCCTCCTGCTCCCACTCCCAGCGGGCCACACCCATGAGGACTTTGCCCTGTGCTACAAAGACGTCGGTGAGCGTGACGCCCTCGTTCGAGAGGGTCAGCTCGCGAACCTGGTTGGAGTGACCGGTACCGCGCGATTTGACGATCGTCAGGGCACGGTTGCGCTCTCCATCCTGGACGACATAGGAGACGTGGATCCAGGTATCGGCGATGGTCGAGATCCCGGTTGCGGTGGCCTCATCGGTGCTCACGCCGTCCATCAATGAGGTGTTCACGACCGTGATCCCTTCACCCTTGAGATAATCGAGGAATTGCTGCGCCGCATCGACCGAAGCGACGTGCGCAAGCTTGGTGGAGAGCGCAGACAACGGATCGATCACCAGGCAACGCGGATTGTGCTCGCGCACCTTGGCACGCAGGGCGCCGAACTGGTCTTCGACATTGGGACCGCGCGTGCGTGTCGAGTACATCTTGAGCACGCCCGACTTCAGATGCGGAGCGAGCTGAACGCCGACGGATCGCAGATTCCGCACGATCTGGTCGGCGCCTTCGTCGAAGCTCACATACAGCGTGCGCTCGCCGCGTTTGCAGGCGGCCTCGGTGAAGAGTCCGGAAAGGGTCGACTTGGCCGTTCCGGGCGCGCCCGAAATGAGCACATTGCTGCCGCGGTGGTAGCCGCCGCGCAACATGTTGTCGAGCCGCGGTAGTCCTGACGAGATTCGTTCATCGGTTACTTCATACTTCAGCTCGGTCGGCCCGCGGTTGGTGAGCTGCAGGCCCGCGGTCGAGAGCGTGATCGGGCGTCTGGACCGGCGGGAGGGGCCCATGGGCAAGCTGCTGCGCGACGAGGAGCTGTACCGGAACATGAACGCCGCCAT
>JBBDWZ010000188.1:0-5378 GCA_040902615.1 Gemmatimonadota bacterium
CTCGGGGGTTGAGACCGGTCGTTTATGGCCACCCTTCGCGGTGGCTCTCGGCAAAACCCCTAATGCAGAGTCCGGACCGAACTCGGCATTTCTGTCCAACCCCTTAATTCACAATCTGTTAGACCTGCTGTTGCGGGAAAGAAACACTGCGGAGAACCCCGGAAATTCAGAACATTACTTTGCGGTGGTTGTAAGCTTTTGTTACAGAAAGAACGGTCACCCTTTCTTTGGCGGTACCATGACCATTTCACCGGTCGCGCCGTCCGGATCGGCGCAGGTGCCGGCCCAGGCGGCGTCTTCGCGAGGCTTCAACTCGCATTTCAAAGGGGTAGGGCCGGCAACCCAGGAAAACGTCAGCTTGCCATTCGCAATCTTGATCTCGCTGAACGGAAACGAGCCGTGCTCTGCGGCGTTCAGCGTTATGGAAATGGTGTCACCTGCGATCTTGACGTCGTACGTGACAGCGACGGCGGGCTCGCCGGGGGGAGTTACGGTACCGGTCCAGAGTCCGGCATCCAGTTTCTGAGCCGCGGCTACGGCTGGTCCCAGAATCAGGAATGCCAGCGCGGCTGCGAATCTGCGGGTCCGAGTTTTCATTGGGGCTCCGTGAAAGTTGATGTCAGCCTTACGACTGTCGCTCGTCGCTCGTCGCTCATCACTGGTTGCTGGTAACCCGTGCAGGTTTGAGATACTGCTCCCACCAGCGCAGCTCGTTGAGCATGCGATGGATGCTGTTCCAATGGCCGCTGATGCCGTGCGGCATTCCTGCATACTGAATCATCCTGGTCGGCACGCCGATCTTCTTGAGCGCGGTGTACATCTGCTCGGCTTCTTCGTAGGGCACGCGCTGATCGACTTCTCCATGCACGAACAGTGTGGGTGTACGGACGCGGCCCGCGTAGGTCAGTGGTGATTGTTTGATCATGATGTTGCGGGCGCGCTCTTCCCACGGGTAGCCGAAGAATTCGGTTTCCTTGGTGACCGCGATGTCGGCGGTACCGTAGTCGCTCACCCAGTTCACGATGCCGGCGCCCGGGATTGCGGCTGCAAAGCGATCGGGATATTGCGTGATCAGCCAGTTGGTCATGAAGCCGCCATACGAATGTCCGGTCGTGCCGACGCGATTACGATCGATCGGGAAGTGTGCGATGACGTGATCGACTCCGGCCATCACATCCTGGCCATCCTTGGTGCCCCACTCACCCCAGGTGCCCCACAGGAACTTCTCGCCGTAACCGGTCGAGCTGCGGAAATTGGTCTCGAGCACGAAGTAGCCGTTGGCCGCGAAGTACTGGTGCTTGAAGTTGAAGCCATAGCCGGATGCCGAGTGCGGTCCGCCATGGCTGTTGACGATCAGTGGATACCGGTTGTTCGCGTTGTAGTTGTACGGGAAGGTCAGCCAGCCTTCTATTGGGGTGCCATCCGGGCTGTTGAAACGCACGCGTTCCGCGCGGCTGAGCGCAACCTCGCGTGTGAATGGCTCGTGCACGCGCGTGAGCTGCTTTTCGTTCTTGCCGTCAATGTCAGCAACGTAAATTTCACTCGGCGCTTCGTACCGGCCGACCGTATAGGCCATGCGCTTGAACGCGCGATCGATGCTGAGACCGCCAATGCGGCGCTCACCGGTTGTTACCTGCTCGACCGTGCCGCCAGCCGCGGCCACGCGAAACAGGTGGGTTTCACCGCCGATGCCCGCCGTGAAGTAGATGTACTTCGCGTCCGGAGACCAGCGCAGTCCGCCCGGAAGCAGATCCCACTCTGCGGTCAGATTGATCGGCTGGCCGCCGGTCGGCGGGATCAGGTAAATATCCGTCGGCCCGCCGTGATTCAGTTTTTCGCGAATGATGCGATTGGTGTCGAATCCGCGGACGAATGAAACCCATTTCCCATCGGGAGAGAACGACGGGCTGCTGTTCTCGAAGCCATCATCGCGTGTGAGCCGGCGCACCACGCCATCGACCGATACGGTCCATATGTCCGGCCTTCCATACCGCATTTCCTGGCGATACAGCGAGTCCGCGGCAAAAACCAGCAGCTTGCTGTCCGGGCTCCAATTCAGCGCCGTTGGGCGGAGGCTCAAACGCGTGAGCTGCTTTTCGCCTTCGGCGCCTGTGACGAAGACCTCACTCGCGGGATTCACCACCGGATCGCTCGAGTTGGCTACCGGAAACTGCCCGCCATCGCGCTGGAACGGAAACCAATCGAACGCGACGCCCTTGAATCGTTCTTCGTGTCGGCGCTCGAAATCGGAAGCGAAGCTGCGTTCCTTGCGGGCAACGGTGAGGTTGCGCGCAACCGCCAGCCAACGTCCATCCGGACTGCGCTGCCCGCGCCCGCCTCCTGCGACGCGCGCACTCTGTGGCGTGGTTGGTGCCGCCGGGTCCACGACGACCGGAATTCCGCCCGCCGTGTACAGAAGCTGGCCTGACTCGATCCACGATACCGAACGCGCGTCCTGTCCTGCGGCGCTGACGCGGGTCGGAGCCTTCGCTCCGGAAGCATCGGCCAGCCAGACCTCGGAGACTTCACCGTTCGTCTCTTCGACCCGGGTTCCCACTGTGAAGGCGACCCACTTGCCGTCCGGTGAGATCTGCGGTCCGCCGACCGTCTTCATGCGGTAATAGTCTTCGATGGCGAGCGCGCGACCGGCTGTCTGAGCCGCGACGTTTACACTCAGGAGTACGGACCCCGCTACCAGCGAGGCGAGGATGCGGGCTGTCATGGGTCGTTCTCCAGCAGGGGTGGGTCGCTCATTATAACGCCCGATTTCGGAAGTCAGAACCCTAACGCATCCGGTGGGTCGGCTGTCCTTGTCCGGGGCGCAGGTCGGCGCCGATTCATATTCCAATAACAGTGAAACGAGCCGCAGGAGGCCGCATGTCGACCCGTAACACCTTGTTTTTCCGTACCAGTCTCAGCGCTATCGCTGCCGTGCTTTCCCTGCAGACGTTTGCCGGCACAGTCACCGCCCAGTCGGCCGTGCCGGCCGGGTCCATTCGTTTCGTGACCGCACCCGATTCAAGCAGCAATCAGGCACGCTATCGCGTTCGCGAGCAGCTCGCCAACGTGGATTTCCCCAATGATGCGATCGGCAAGACCTCCAGGGTAGAAGGTCAAATCGTGTTCGACGCGAACGGCACCGTCCTGAAGGAGCACTCGAAATTCACGGTGAATGTGGCCGCCCTGGCCTCGGACCGCGATCGCCGGGACAATTTCATTCGGCGCAACGTCCTTCAGACCGAGCAATTTCCCAACGTGACGTTCGTGCCCGTTGCCGTCACCGGCCTCAAATTTCCGCTCCCCGACTCGGCGGATGTCGCGTTCAGAATGACCGGCGATCTGACCGTCCGTGATCAGACCCGGCTGGTGACCTGGAACGTAATGGCCAAGATCAAGCAGGGCGTGGTCACCGGATGGGCCACGACAATGTTTACGTTCGCCGAGATGGCCATGACCAAGCCCCGGGTCCAATCGGTCCTGACCGTAAGCGACGAAATCAAGCTGGAGCTCGACTTCAAGCTGCTGCCACAGAAATAACGACGCGAAAATGATTCTTCTGGAGGCGTAATGAGCAAGGCTTTTCTTGCGATCTCGGTTGTTTTGTTGTCGTCGGCCGGTGTGTCCGCGCAGCGGCCGTTGCCGCTGAAACTTGCACCTCGGGCAACAACCGCCGCGATCACCGAGCAGGATCTGATGACCCGGCTCTACATCTTCGCGGACGATTCCATGCAGGGACGTCAAGCCGGGCGAGTCGGAAATCAGAAAGGCAATGATTACATCGCGCGTGAGCTGCGCCGTCTCGGCGTCGAGCCGGGCGGTGACAACGGCACCTACTTCCAGGAGCTGCCATCCGCGCTCCGCAAGTTCACCGACCGGTCAACGCTTTCAGTTGACGGCAGAGCCTTGCGCTGGAACACGGACTTCGTGGCGACCGCGGGAAACGCCGCGCCCCGGCCGGTCATGAATGCGCAGGTGATCTACGGCGGTACCGTTGGCGACAGCACGGGGCTGATCGCGGCAGAGGCCGCCGCCGGCAAATTCGTGGTTTTGTCACCGGCGCCCGCCGGCCAGGGTCGCGGTGGTGGCGGCGGCGGTCGTGGCCGGGGCGGCCGCGGCGGGGGCAACCCCAGCCTGAGTCCGCAGGTGCGCTACTCCGGGGCAGCGGCCATCGCGGTGGTCGATCTCGACAATCTGACCATGCCGTCGCGTGTTGCACTCAACAATCCGCAGCTCGCGGCCATCGACGTCGATAACCAGGGTAACGTGGTCCGGGCCACGTCTGGCCCGGCCAGCATCCGCCTGACCAACGAAGCCGCGTCGACTCTCTTCAGCCGGCCATTACAGGGACTCACGCCCGGTGCAACCGGCGGCGCCGTCAGTGCCCGGCTCGAGTTTGTCGAGCAAAAGACGCCGCAGTATACTCGTAACGTGATTGGGATCATCCGCGGCAGTGATCCCGTACTCAAGGGGCAATTCGTCGCCGTTGGCGCTCACAACGATCATGTCGGCTTCCGCGGCGCCGGCCCGATCGATCACGATTCGGCCCGTGCCGTCGCGACCGCTGCGCTGGCACGCTCGTTTGTCGGTGACAGCTTGATCCGCCCATTGCCACCGGAAGAGCGGGCGGCGATCCGCGTGAATCTGGACAGCATCCGCAGACTGCGTCCCGCGCGCATGGATTCCATCAACAATGGCGCCGATGACGACGGCTCGGGCTCAATGGCCATGCTCGAGATCGCGGAAGCAATGGCGCGTTCGCCAGCGAAGCCGCGTCGATCCGTCATTTTCGTCTGGCACACCGCCGAAGAACGCGGGCTCCTGGGCGCGGCCTACTTCACGGCGAATCCCACCGTGCCGCGCGACAGCATCGTCGCACAGATCAACATGGACATGATCGGCCGGGGGCGGAGCAACGACATTCCCGGCGGAAACGACGACTATGTCGGTGTGGTCGGGTCGAAGATGCTCTCGAACGATCTGGGTGATGCCGTGGTCGCGGTCAATCAGCGGCAGCAAAGGCCGTTGAAACTGGATTACCGTTTCGATCAGAATGTCACCGAGACGCTGGGCGGCGCCTACAACAACATTTACGGTCGCAGCGATCATGCGCGCTACGCTCGCTACAACATTCCGATCGCATTCTTCTTTACCGGCCTGCACATGGATTACCACCAGGTAACCGATGAGCCGCAGTACATCGATTATCCGCACTACAATCGGATTGCCAACTACCTGCGAGATCTGGTGGTCGAGATTGCCAACCAGGACAAGCGTCCGGCGTTGATCAAGCCGGTAAGCTGACTCCAACCGGTGGGGTGGCCATTCGCACTCGGCCCGATGGTCGGTCTTTCACGCGGGGATCGCGGATCGCGGATCCG
>JBBDWZ010000188.1:5388-10865 GCA_040902615.1 Gemmatimonadota bacterium
ACGCCAGCGCCGCCGTCGCCTCTCCTCACGATCCGCGATCCGCGTCCAGTCATGCAGGCACGGCCGCACCCAAATAGCGCTCCGCCAGGATGGCGCGATGGTGCAGCTCGTGACCGGCCGTGATGTAAGCCAGCGCCCGTACCGAGATCTCCAGGTTGTTGGCGATGCCGAGGCGACGCCACGCATCGTCGGGCAGGTTCTGGAAGAACGAGGCGGTGGAACCGCGGGCCGCTTCCAGCTCGGCGAGAAGACTCTGGAACGGCCGGCCGTCAAAGCCGCCCGCTTCGGCGTACGTGTTCTCGTCAAACCCGGGCAGCGGTGATCGATCGCCGCGCGCGATGCAGTTTGCGCGATACAGGAAAATGCGCTCGCCGTCGATCAAATGCCCGATCACCTGCTTTACGCTCCACTTCCCTTCCGCGTACCGATGCGTGGACTGCTGTTCGGATACCGGCCTCAGCAGTGCGATGGTATCCGCGAGCTGCACGCGTAACACCATCCGGATATCGCCCTCCGGTACGAGATCGATGTACTTCTGGTAGTACGCGTTGTACTCGCCCGGCTGCGGGCGCCCCGGCTCAGGCATGCGCGTCTCCTTCCAAAGTTCGGGAAAGAATAGCGCTGCCTTGCGGGCCGCACCAAATCAGCTCAATTGTGAGCCGACGAAGTGTCTGCCGTACCTTCGACGCGCCGCAGCACCATCCATGGTTCGTAGATCTTTTCGTTCTCCAGATTTGCCGTCAGAAAAGCTTGCAGCTTCGTCGAGGTGTCCAGGCCGTCGGCGACACCGTCCTTGATCGCCCGCACGCGCAGCGTTTCTCCTTCGCGGGCAAGGCGGACCAGCATGTAACGCAGCGGAGTCTGGCCCAGGATCTCGAGATTCAGGAAGCGAACGGTACCGACCTGGCTTGGGTGTGCGCGGAAGTACGCGTTGAACATTCCGCCGAATCGTGCGAAATCCGAATCGCTGGTCGGCTCCGAGTAATGGATCAGCTGGTAGGTCTCGTCGAACGACACGATGGCGATCGTGGCGGTATCCGCGCCGTCCATCCCCGCCCCGCGCCAGACTCCGGTCAAGGTGGAGTCGACCCGCAGGCCGGGCACGGGGCGGCCAATCGGAACCGGTGATTCGTAGAAGCAGGCGCTGCTCACCAGCAGAGCGGCCAGCACAATGAACGTGCGGAGCCGCTTGATCATTTCCTCTACGGACAGGATTGGACCGCTGGGCGGGCGGCTGCCATCGGGCTTGCCGCGGTTTGCCTGCTCCAGCCGCCAGGAAGGGCCGAAGCCAAAAAGTACGTCGGCACTGGCAAACGGATTTGGAATCTCATCGGGTTGGTCCGTGACTGGGTTGCTCATAGAACCTCCAGGAGTTGCGGCCACCGTATTGGCGGCGACAACATGGCCGACCGCAGTCAACCCTTCCTTTCAGTCTGGTCAACTTCATATCAACGACGCCGGTAACCCACTTTTTGGGGGAATCGCGCCGTTGGCGGAGCCGCGTCCGGACCGGTAAGTTGGCCTCCCGCTCGTCTGACAATCCGGAGATCCCAATGAAGAGAACGCTCCTGCTGCTCGCGCTGCTGATGGCTGCGTGTGAACCAGCGCCGCCGCCGGCCGGTGAAGCCGCGACCCTGGTTCTGCGGAATGGCAAGGTCGTAACCGTCGACTCGACCAAACCCGAGGCGCAGGCCATCGCGCTCCGCGGGTCCACGATTCTGGCCGTTGGCACCAATGACGAGATCGACCGGCTGGCCGGCGACAGCACCGAGGTGGTGGATCTGAACGGCCGGCTGGCCATGCCCGGCTTCATCGAGAGCCACGGGCATTACCTCGGTCTGGGCGACTCGAAGCTCCAGCTCAACCTGATGGAGGTGAAGAACTGGGGTGAAATCGTGAGCATGGTCGAAACCGCCAGCCGAGACCAGAAAAAGGATGCCTGGATCCGCGGACGCGGCTGGCACCAGGAAATGTGGGATGCACCGCCGCCGAACGCGGTGGAAGGAAATCCAGTGCACGCAGAGCTTTCACGTATTTCGCCCAATAACCCGGTGTTCCTGGGTCATCGCAGCGGACACGCTGCCTTCGTGAACCAGCGCGCGATGGAGTTGGCCGGCATCACGCGCACCACGCCGAACCCTGATGGCGGGACCATCGTCAAGGGTGCGGACGGCGAGCCAACCGGTTTGCTCCGCGAGACCGCGCAACGACTGGTACGGTCGGCCATGGATGCGTCCAACGCGGGCCGATCGGCAGGCGACATCGAAGCGGAAATCCGCAAGCAATCCGACCTTGCTGCCGAGGAAGCCCTGAAGTTCGGTGTCACCAGCTTCCATGATGCCGGTAGCAACTTCGCCACCATCGACATTCTCAAGAAGTTCGAGGCCGAAAAGGCCTTGCCGATCCGCCTGTATGTGATGGTGCGGCGCGAGAGCAATGCGGTGCTCGATCAGAAACTGCCGCAATACTTCATGCCCATCGAAGGCGACGACTATCTCACGGTCCGTTCGATCAAGCGGCAAATCGATGGCGCGCTCGGTTCACACGGCGCCTGGCTGCTCGAGCCCTACGTCGATAGTCCGGAAGAAAACCCGAGCGGTTTGACCCTCGAAGATCCAAAGGACATCGAAGGCACGGCCACCGTCGCCATCAAACACGGCTTCCAGGTGAACACGCACGCGATCGGCGACCGCGCCAATCGTGAGGTGCTCGATATCTACGATCGAGTGTTCAAGGCCAATCCCGACCAGAAGGACCTGCGCTGGCGCGTCGAGCATGCGCAACACATCGACCCGGCGGATGTGCCGCGCTTCGCACAGCTCGGTGTCATTGCAGCGATGCAGGGCGTGCACGCGACCTCCGACGGCCCATGGATTCCGCAACGGCTGGGCGAAGCCCGCGCGAACACCACATCGTATCCGTTCCGCGAGCTCATCAAGACCGGAGCGATCATCACGAACGGTACAGACGTTCCGGTCGAACCGATCAATCCGATTGCAAGTTTCTACTCAGCGGTGTCGCGCAAGACCAAGGCTGGTTCGGTTTTCGTGCCCGAGCAGAAGATGACTCGCGAGGAAGCGCTGCGCGCATACACGATCAATGGCGCGTACGCGGCTTTCGAAGAGAATCAGAAAGGTTCACTCACACCGGGCAAGCTGGCCGATGTGATCGTGCTGTCCAAGGACATCATGACCGTGCCCGAGGATGAAATTCCCACTGCAGTGGTCGATCTGACGATTGTGGGTGGAAAAGTGAAGTATCGGCGTCAATGAGCGATGAGCAACGAGCGACGACGAACTGTCTAATGGCCCCATTATCAGTTAGTCGAAGCTCGTTGCTCTAACTCGCTTTTACAGTCCGAGACCCGTGTCCGGGGACCGGGACGGTGTTGACGATGTGAGTCCTTCCTCGCGCGAGTATTCGCGCACGGCCTCACGCGTTTCTTCAACGACGCCTTCGGCGACGCGACGGACGGCCTGCAGTTTCTCGCGGCCGATCTCCTTTGCGCGGTCGACCAGATCATCGCGCGTCTCGCCCAGCAGGTCCTGCTCTCGACGCGTGCCTGGAATGGCTAAACCGGCTGCCGCACCCAATGCAATCGCGACGGCTGCACCCACCCACGGCGTCTCTTCGTATTTGTAACGCGCCTGCAGCGCTGCGCTGCCCGCACTGCGTTCCGCGTGGTGCAATCGGTCACTCACCGTGCGCGCAACGGTTTCCGCCGCATTTTCGACCTGGTGCGTGACGTCGGAGGCGACTTCACCGATGTGATGCGCGGTGGTGCCGGCTTTGGCTGATACGGTTTCGCGGACCTGGCTCACTTTGTCGCTGACTTTGTGAGCAACCTGTTCCGCCCTGGCCTTCACGCCGCTGTCGTGCGCGGCCGTGTATGCCCCGTCGCCGGTGTAAGCGGATTCGTAGCCAATCGCCGTGCGGTCGTAGTCCGGACGGCGGGTCGTGCGCTTTTTCGAGTTGTAGAGCAACCACCCCGCGCCAATACCAATCAATGCGAGCGGGACCGGATTGTCTCGCGCGACCTCGAGCAGACCGCGACCGGTGTCGTTCGCCTTGTCACCCGCCTTCCTTGCCATCTTCTCCACCCTTCCGATGGTAGCCTCGCGAATTGATTCTTTGGCTTGTGCCTTCAGTCGTTCCGGGCTCAGCCGCTCCTGTATCGCGTTCAACGTGTCACCCATTGCCGCGCGCGTCTGTTCAATGTCGGCGCGGAGGCGGGCAACATCGCTGCCGTGCGTCAGTTCCGTTTTTTCAGCCATACCACATCCTCCCGCACTGTTTCGATCGTCTCTCGCGGAGTGAGCTCGACCGTCTTCAGAGCTTTGATGCCGCGATTCACCAGCAGGTAGCCGGCCCCGCCAATCGCGAGGGAAACGATCATTGCTGCCAACCAGACGGGCATGAAGGTTCCCAGCAATGCGATGACCGCGGCCAGCAATGAGAGCATCGCGCCGATCCCCAATACAGCGCCGGCACCAATGAAGGCGGCGCCTTTGCCCATGCGGACGGCACTTTCCTTCAGCTCGACTTTAGCGAGTTCGACTTCCTGGCGCACGAGATGTTTGGTTTCTCGCGTGAGGTCGCCGAACAACTCGCCGAGCGACGTTTCCGGTTTCCAGGCTTGCTGCTGCATGGTCAACGGCCGCGTGAATCGTCGCGATGATCGCTGCGGCCGGTGATCGTTGACCCGGTTCCGCCGGTCGTGCCGCGCATCGCGCCGCCGTACATCGCGCCGCCACCGCTCACGACCGGTGTTTCCGCGATACGGCTCTCCTCGCGAATGCCACTTTCTTCGCTCGCGCGCTGCGTGCCCATGGCGTACCGCGACTGATTGTCTTCGTAGAGTACCGGCAGATTGGGCTTGGAGGATTTGAGGAAGCGCGCGGCCAGCATGCCGACCGCAAAGCAGCCACCCAGGAACACCGCGGGATTGCGACGCGCAAACTGCTCGACATCGCGGGCGATGTCATCGACGGATCGGGTATCGAGTACATTGGCGAATCGGCCAACCTGGTCGGCGACGCGCTCGACGTAGGGCGCCAGCATCGAGTCTTCCTGCGTGCCCAGATCTCCGCCGCAGCCGCGCAGCGCATTCGCTACGCTGTCCAGTTCTCGTGCTGCTCTGTGCTTGGTGTCTTCGATTCCGCTGCGAGCTCGCTCACCCGCGCGGCTCACCAACTCCTGACCGGTTTCCTTGGCGTCACTCACCAGCTCGCGCGCGCGTTCGCGCACTTCCGAGCTTCCCGTATCCGAATAGGTTGTCCCGGCCGAGCCGAGTCCGTCATTCGGTTGTATCGCCATGCGACCCCCTCATGATGCTATGAGCTTCGGCCTGAGCTCAGGCCATGCAGCAAAAGGGCAAGGTTCGGGCCGGAAACTGCGGGACGGGACTGCGGGACAGGACTGCGGGACCGAACTGCGGCCGAACTGCGGCACCGAACTGCTGCGAGAAACGGCGGCAC
>JBBDWZ010000188.1:10875-18913 GCA_040902615.1 Gemmatimonadota bacterium
GTTGGCACGATTTCAGGTGCAGCTGATTTGTGCCGCGGTTATGCGCCGTAGTCACGTGCCGCAGTTTCTTGCAGCAGTTTAGTGTGCGGTTACGGCCTGGCCCAATTTGACGCCAAACAGCATGAAGCCGATCCAGGAAGCAAGCAGAATCGCGGGAATTGAAATGACGCTGCCAATCACCATGGCTGCGGTCGAACCGAGAAACGAATCCAGCGCGATGCGGAGCCCATTCCAGATCAGGACGTGAACGGCACAACTCGCAAGGAGACCCAGCACCTGTCGCAGGCCACCGCCGCCCTTCGGCTCGATCGAAGTGCCGCCCAGAAGAATCGAGCCGAACAGCGCAAATATGCAGACGGGGATCAGCCACAGCACCATGATTGGCCTCGGTTGGTTGGATGGATGGAAGAAGGCGATACCATGCACCGGCAGCAGGTCTTCGAGCAAGGGCACCGGCATATGGTGCTGGCCACGGTGCCGCAGGGTTGGAACACTCGGCTGCTGGGTGGCGGCCAGACATATGGTGCTGGCCATGGTACCGCAGAGTTGAATACCTGCTCGTGGCATCTCGGGAATAAGGGGATTCGGCGTCCGGTTGCTGGCCGTGAGCGGCGGCGTTGATAGCCCGCTTCTGGCAGATCGGGAATACGGAATCGGCAATAAGGAATAATAAGGAATGGGGAATTCGGAATGCCTATCCGGGATCCTTGTTCCCATTCCTTATTCTCAATTCCTCATTCCCAATTCCCAATCAGCCAGCGACCGTTCAACTCCCGCGCAACCCGTCAAGCGGCCAGCACCCGGAACACGGAGCAAGGAATTGGGAGAGGGTCTTCCGCAGCAAACTGAAGCGCAAGAAATAGCGCGCCCACCGTCCATCCGTTGCTCGTCGCTCGTCGCTAGCCCCTCCTCGCTGGCCATAGCCTCGCCAGCACCTAGGCGCTTAACACAGTCGCTCGCCCCTCCTCGCTCGCACCTGCAACGCTTGCTTGGGTCTGCGTATCTATAGTGACAACGACAGTGACAACCACCCTCAAACATCTTCTCCGGATAACTCATGGCTACTCTGACGCGCAGGGAATTCACTGCCGTGCTGGCTGCGGCGCCGTTCCTGTCGCTGACCCGAAGGGCGGTTGCACCCGCCATCAACCCGCCCGGAGACCGTTTCATTGCGGCGCTGCCCGGGTTGATGCAACTGAGCGGCGTGCCGGGGTTGAGCATGGCGGTTGTGCACGGAGGCGCAGTCGCCTGGACCCATTACAGCGGATTGATGGACGTCGAAAAGAATCGAGGTGTAACCAGCCGAACGCTTTTTCCGGCGGCGTCACTGTCGAAACCAGTCTTCGCGTACGCGGCGCTGCGCCTGGTTGACCAGGGGAAACTCGACCTCGACCGGCCGTTGAAGGGTTACGTGCCGGATCACGCGCCCGCGGACACGCGTGGTGATCTCGTCACCGCGCGGCATGTCCTCAGCCATTCCAGCGGCCTTCGTAACTGGCGCGCCCGGGCGGACCAGCCGCTCACGCCCGATTTCGATCCCGGCGCTCGCTTCCAGTATTCAGGCGAAGGGATCTACTACCTGCAACGGGTAGTGGAGACGCTGGCCGGCAAAGGATTCGAGCAGTTCATGCAGGACTCACTGCTGCAACCACTGGGAATGACATCATCGACCTATGCCTGGCGGGCCGATGTCGAGGAGCGCCTCACCCTGGGTTACACGAGAGGACAGGCAGCATCGACGACTCCACGAGACTTTGCGAATCGGCTGTTGAAGCATGCAACCGACAGCGGCAAGCCGCTCGCGCAATGGACCCACCCCGAGCTGGTGCTGGCCATGGAGAGGCTGTCACCTGCGCCGCCGGCGCTGCCGAATTTCATGATCCCGAATGCGGCGGCCAGCCTGCTCACTACGGTCGGCGATTACAGCGCATTCCTCGCCCAGCTCATGACCGATGCGAACGCCGCGATGGCGCTGAAGCCGGCAACCCGCCAGGCGATGCTCAAACCGCATACTCGCATCAATACGGCACTGGCCTGGGGACTCGGCTGGGGCCTCGAACGGGAGAACAACCAGGACTACCTCTGGCACTGGGGTGACAACGGCGCGTGGAAGAACTTCGTGCTGGTGCACCCGGAGAGCAGGTCTGCGGTTGTCGTGTTCACCAATGGAGCAAACGGTCTGCGGCTGAGCGAGCGCATCATCAATGCGGCCAGCGGAGACCAGCACGCAGCGTTTCTGTGGATTTGACGAGTGGGTCCGGCGGATCGCGCGGGCGCTCTGAGGCAAGATAAAACCAGGCTGCTGCGTGCTGCGTAGGAACTAAGCACTCTAAACGGATCAATGCGCTATGGACGAGGACACCATCGGCATTCTGGTCATCGGCGGAATCATCTTCACGCCCGTATTCGGCCTGACCATCAGAATCGCACTCAAACCCCTCGTCGATTCGATCGCCCGTGTGTTCGAGGCCCGCGCGTATGGCCGGGCTACGGAAACCATCGACCGGCGTTTGGCGCTCATGGAGCAGGAGCTCGAGCGGCTAAGGCAGGAAAACCAGCGCCTTTACGACCAGCGTGACTTCTACCGGCAGCTCGAGAGGCCGCGCGTCTAGCGGATCGGGGATCGCGGATCGGATCGCGGATCGCGGATCGCGGACGGCATGGAAGACCTGCGTTCGGTTTCTGGAAGGTGCGTCCCGGGACCGCACGATAGCCCATCCTCGCTCGGCCGTGCCGACATAAGGAAAACGTTGCGGCACAATCAATTGATGGGAGCCTGACGCCCGGTCCGTTTTTTGTCTTCCGTTGTCCCCCAAAGGATCGCGACGGCGTCTCGAACTCGAGCTTGCTCAATGGACACTCTCTTCCAGGATCTTCGCTACGCGCTACGCACGCTGTTGCGCAGCCGGGGATTCACGACTGTTGCGGTGCTCTGCCTTGCGCTCGGTATTGGCGTCAACACGGCCGTTTTCAGCATGGTCAACGGCGTTCTTTTCCGGGACCTGCCGTTCGAGGATCCCGATCGGATTGTCTCGGTCTGGTCAACCAACCAACGCCGCGGCATCGAAGACGGCGACTTGTCCTACGCGGACCTGCAGGACTTGCGCGCGACCGGCACGTTCGAGCAACTCGGCGGAATTACTGGACGTAGTGTCACGATTACGTCGGGCGATCAAGCCGTAAGAGTCGAAGGATCTTCGATCACGCCCAATCTGTTTGCACTGCTGGGGGTTCAACCGCAGATGGGCCGGAATTTCCGCGAGGAGGAAGCAGCGCCGGCTGGATTCGAACAGGTGGTTCTGCTCAGTGACGCGCTGTGGAAAGAACACTTCGGCGCAGACCCCGCAATCGTCGGCAAACCGATACACATGAATGGGCGGGAACTGGTCGTGGTCGGTGTCATGCCGCCGAACTTCAAGTTTCCGGAAACCGATCAGCTCTGGTTGCCACTGGGCACCGCCTCTGCAGACAATCGCGAAGCTCGCAGCATCTGGCCGATCGGAAAACTGGCTGCCCAGACGCCACTGCAAGCCGCACAAACGCAACTGCGTGCTGTTGCCCAGCGGTGGCGCACCGATTTCCCGCAGTCCCATCGTGATTATGACCTGCGGCTGCTCCACTTCCGCGACAGTATTGTCAACGCGCCTGAACAAAAACTCATGTACATCATGCTGGGCGCAGTAGCCTTCGTGCTGCTGATTGCGTGCGCTAATGTCGCCAACCTTTTCCTGGCCCGTGCAAGTGACCGCGCGCGCGAGATCGCATTGCGCGCAGCGATTGGCGCCGGTCGCGGCCGAATTTTGCGTCAACTGCTCACTGAAAGTGTACTGCTCGCAATCGCCGGCGGCGTGTTGGGCCTGCTGATCTCCGTCTGGTGGGTCGATTTCATGAAAAACAGCATTCCCGAGCAATTGGCCTATTGGATCGACTTCGGCGTCGATGGCGCGGTGCTGCTGTATACGGTTGCGATATCGGTCGGTACGGGCTTGTTGTTCGGTTTGATGCCAGCTCTGCAGGCGACGCGCGTTGATTTGCAAACCAGCTTGCGTGAGGGCACGCGGAGCGCAACCCAATCGCGAGTGCAGAATCGATTCCGAAGCGGGTTGGTCGTGGGCGAAATCGCTCTCTCGCTCATGTTGCTGGTAGCCGCAACTCTGATGGTGCAAAGTTTCCTGCGCCTCAACGCGGCCAGCCCCGGTTTTGCCACCGATCGCCTGTTGAGTCTGCGCATAACGCTCGCTGGCGACCGATACGATCCGCTCGAGGCTAAGGCCAACTTCTTTCAGCACGCGGCGGAAAGACTTTCCGCGTTGCCTGATGTGGCGCAAGCCGCCGCCACCATCGCAATACCAGCGGATGACGGCGGTGCCAGTGTTCCTGTGCTGGCTGAAGGCGGCGGCCGCTTCAGTGCTGACGCGATCATGGCCAACCGGATCGTGTCCACAACGAATTTTTTTGACGCGCTTGGCCTTCGGCTGGTGGCAGGCCGTGACTTCACACCGCAGGAGGTGCGCGATTCGGCAGCGCGCGTTGCGATCGTCGGGACTCAGCTGGCTCGCCGGCTCTGGCCGGACCAGGATCCGATTGGCCGGCGACTGCGCATCGGTGAGCAGCACTGGTTCACTGTGATCGGCATAGCGCCCGATCTGCAATACGAGGAGTTCGGTGAGGAAGTCGATCACACCCGGCTGCAACTCCATCTGCCGTACGCCCAGTCAGGCACGCGCCTTATGGCGTTTATGGTCCGTGCTCGCGGGAATCCGGCTGAACTTCAGCGCGCGGTCCGCGCCGAGCTGCGCGCGATTGATCCGGCGCTCGCGGCGTTTGACGTCATGACCATGGCCGAACGGCGACGCCACACCACCTGGCCTCAGCGTTTCTTCGGCCAGACCTTCGGCACCTTCGGCGCTGCCGCGCTCGTGCTGGCCCTGGCGGGTGTGTATGGCGTCATGGCATTCAGTGTCGCGCGCCGCCGCCGTGAAATCGGCATACGCATTGCCCTGGGCGCCAAACCACGCGACGTACTCCGGCTCGTGGTCGGCGGTGCCGCGCTGCTGGCCGCCAGTGGTGTGGCCATTGGCATCGTCGGCGCGTGGATGCTGACTCGGCTGCTGAGCGGAATGCTCTGGGGTGTTACGACCAACGATCCGGCAACCTTCGTGATCACGCCGCTGATCCTGGCCGTTGCGGCACTCACTGCGTCCTACATCCCGGCACGACGCGCGGCTCGCGTTGACCCGATGGTGGCGCTTCGCTCCGAGTAGTAATTCTTCTTTTTCCGTGTAGTAATTCTTCCTTTCAGTTGTATGCGGTAGTGGCCAGTTCGCGGCTACCGTGTAGTTTTCCGCCGTGCCATCCAATCCGATTTTTCGAGACAGCTCGCCGCCGGATTCGAAGCTGCGCTTCTCCGATCGCGTCGAAGAATACGTGCGCTATCGGCCGCGCTATCCGGATGCGCTGCTTCCTCTCATACGAAGTGAAACCGGTTTGTTGCCCGATTGGATGGTTGCGGATATCGGTTCCGGTACCGGCATTTCGGCCGAGCCGTTTCTGGCCAACGGCAATCTCGTGCTGGGGGTCGAACCAAACGCGGAGATGCGTGCGGCGGCCGAACCTGCGCTGGCGCAGTGGCGAAACTTTCGGAGCATTGCGGGTTCCGCGGAAAACACGACGCTGCCGGATCAATCAGTGGATCTGATCTTGGCCGGCCAGGCATTCCACTGGTTCGATCGCTCGGCAGCGCGCGCCGAGTTCATGCGGATCGGCCGGCCCGGCGCATGGACCGTGCTGGTCTGGAATCGCAGAGAAACGGAATCAACGCCGTTTCTCAAGGCTTATGAGGGCCTGCTCGATCGGTTCGGTACGGACTATCAGCGCGTCCGTCACGATCGCATGGATGAGACAGTATTCGCCGATTTTTTTCAGTCGGCCTTCAAGCTCTGCACGATGCCGAACGCGCAGGAGTTCGACTATGTCGGACTCTCGGGTCGATTGCTGTCATCGTCGTACACGCCCGGTCCTACGGATGCGCGCAGGCAACCGATGCTGGAAGAGCTGCGCCGAATCTTCGACGCGCACCAGCGAAATGATGTGGTTCGCTTCGAATACGTGACCGAAGTCGTGATCGGCAGGCTGGCGCAACATGGATAAGCTACGGTCGCTTCTGCTAGTCATTCTGGTTATCAGCATGGTGGCCACCGGAGTGGAACTGCTGCTATTGGAACACATTGAGTCAACCTGGCAGTGGCTGCCGATCGTATTGCTGGGACTGGGGGTTTTGGCTTCGCTGCTGGTTGCGATTTGGCCGAACCGCCAGGTCTTCGCCATCTTTCAGTTGATCATGGCCGCATGTGTGATCAGCGGCGTGGTCGGTATCTGGTTACACTATAGTGGCAACGCAGAGTTCGAGCTGGAGATGAACGCTGCGCTCAAAGGATTCGAGTTGTTTCGGGATTCCATGATGGGCGCGACCCCAGCGCTTGCACCGGGCAGCATGACCCAGCTCGGCCTGCTCGGTCTGGCGTACACTTATCGACACCCGCGTCTGCGACCAGCCGGCGCAAGGAGGCAATCGTGATGAAACGCGTACTGACATCTATTGCTGCGATGGTATTGCTGGCCGGCTTGACCCAACCGGTGAGCGCACAGGTCGGCAAGAACAACAGCGGCATCATCGACCCGAACCTGGCCACGAAGGAACAATTGATGGCCCTGCCGCTGGTCGACGCAGCGCTGGCCGACGCCATCATCAAAGGGCGGCCGTATGCCGACATGCTCGAGCTCGACCGGGTCATTCCGCTCAATGCGCAGCAGAAGATGGAGGTTTATCGGAAGCTGTTCATGCCGATCAATTTGAATACGGCATCGCGGCCGGAGATTCTGCTGGTGCCCGGTGCAGGCACGCGCATGGCGCGTGAATTCGCGGAGTACCGGCCGTATGACGGACTGCCCCGCTTCCGCCGTGAAATCGGCAAATACGTCGATGCTGCCGAAGTTGCCCGATTGGAACAGTACGTGTTCCTGCCGATCGATCTGAACACCGCGAGCGATGCGGACATTCTGACCATTCCCGGACTCGGTTCCCGCATGCTGCACGAGTTCAAGGAGTATCGCCCGTACAGGAGCATCGAGCAGTTCCGTCGCGAAATCGGCAAATACGTATCCAAAGACGAAGTGGCCCGGCTCGAGCGATACGTGTTCATCAAGTAGTACGACCGGGCAGCGGCCGAAAAGTCGCTGCCCGTTCCACCCATGCCTCTCGACTTCCGACAATTCGATCAGCGCGGGTATCCGATCCAATCCGTGCGTGATGGTTACGCCGAATGGGCGGAGTACTACGACAGTATTCCGCTCAACGTGCTCGACCTTCCGTTGCTGGATCGGATCACCACCGTCGACTGGCCGGCCGCTCAACGCGTCATCGACCTGGCGTGCGGCACCGGCCGGATCGGTGTCTGGCTGCGCGAGCACGACGTACGCGCGCTCGATGGCCTCGACCTGACGCCCGAAATGCTCGCGCGCGCGCGCACACGCGATGTGTACGATTCAGTTTTGCTCGGATCGGTTGAGGAAACCGGTCTGCCCGACAGCCAGTACGACATCGCGACCATGGTCCTCGCCGACGAGCATTTGTCCGACCTGCAGCCGCTCTATCGTGAGGTCGCAAGAATCACCAGGCCGTTCGGCCGCTTCGTGCTGGTGGGCTACCACCCGCATTTCCTGCTCAACGGCATGCCCACCCATTACCATCGCGCCGATGGTGAGGCTGTGACGGTCGAGAGCTATGTGCATCTCATGAGCGACCACGTCAAAGCCGCAACCGCGGCAGGCTGGAAGCTGGCCGAGATGGATGAATGGCTGATCGGCGATGCCTGGATCGCACACAAGCCATCCTGGGAGCGTTGGCGCAACCACCCGTTCTCCTACAGCATGGTTTGGGATAGAACGCGGTAAGTGACCGGAGGCGTATTACAGATTCGGTGGCGGTTAGCAGTGGGTGGGTGAGTGCGGAGGCGGAGGCGGTGGCGGTCGGTGGCGG
>JBBDWZ010000188.1:18923-23280 GCA_040902615.1 Gemmatimonadota bacterium
AACCACCGCCCACGCCAACGCACCCGCCCACGCCACCGCTAACCGCCACTCGCCAGCCCCAAACCGTGCTTCAGCCCGACCCAAACGCCCGCGAGCCCCCAACACCACACATCACTCTCGCGAACGCCCGCCAGCCCCCGAAGCTCCCACCAGGACCGTCCTAAAATAACAAAGCAACCCTATCCAGCCCCCGCGTGTCGAACCCATCAGCTTCCACTCACATTCTAATGGGAAGAGCTTCGTGGCGGGACTCGAGTTGGTGAAAGGCACGCTGGACGTGCTGATCCTGAAGACGCTGTCCTGGGGGCCGTTGCACGGGTACGCGGTTTCGCGCTGGATACGGCAGTGCACGGACGGGGTGCTGACGGTCGAAGACGCGGCGTTGTACCAGGCGCTGCATCGACTGGAGCGGCGCAAGTGGATCGAAGCGGAATGGGGTTGGTCGGAAAACAATCGTCGGGCGAAGTACTACCAACTGACCGCGCAGGGTCGCAAACAGCTGCGTCAGGAAGCTTCCACGTGGCGCAAGTATGCGCAGGCCGTATTCCAGGTGTTGGACGCAGAACGCACGTAGGAGGATTCATGTTTCGAGGAGTGCGTCGGTGGCTGCGGGTACCGCGCTCGCCGGAGGAGCAGGCCCGGCGGGATGTCGACGATGAGGTTTCGTTTCATCTGGACATGCGAACGGCGGAGCTGATTGGTTTGGGCAAAACTGAAACGGAGGCGCGAGCGATGGCGGAGCGTGAGTTTGGAGATCCGGAACGGGACCGGGAACGACTGCGTCGCGAGGCGACAAAGCGGGAACGGGACACGCGCCTCACGCAGTACTTCGACGAGTTGCAGCAGGATCTGCGTTACGGTGTTCGGGCGTTGCGTGAACGGCCGGGTTTCGCCGCGGTTGCGATTCTCACGCTGGCACTGGGTGTGGCGGCGACCACCACGATTTTTTCGGTTTTCCAGGGCATCATGCTGCGTCCGTTGCCGGTGGCCGAGCCCGATCGTGTAGTGGTGCCGCACAAATATGAGATCGGCAACCCGGATGGCGGGCCTGTGAGTTATGCGGATTACCTGGACTGGCAGGAGCGCGGCTTTTTCGAGGCGTCCGCAGTCTATCTATACAGTGGCGCAGACCTTCGAGTAGGCGGTGAACCCGAACGATTCACGATCGCTCTGGTAACCGAGGAGTTTTTTGCAGCGTTGGGCGCGCGTGCGCACATTGGCCGGACCCTGACAAAAACCGATTTTGATCCATCCGCGCCACGGGCGATGGTACTGTCCTACGAGGTTTGGCAGAGCCGTTTCGCCGGCGACTCCTCTACGGTAGGACGAACCATCGGATCAATTCGTCCGGCGACCATCGTTGGTGTATTGGAGCGTGGTGCGGAGTGGCCGCGTGATGTAACGGTGTGGCTACCGCTGACTCTGACCGGAGCGGTTCCGGCCGATTGGCTCGAGCGCGACAATTATCAGTTCTGGACGCTTGCGCGTTTGAAGGCGGGACACTCGCTGGAGCAGACGCGGGCACAGCTGGCCGCGCACGCGAAAAGCATTGCGCAGCAGTATCCGACTGATCGCGCCAATAAAACGCTTTCCGTGGTGACGATCCAGGAGGAATTGTTGGGCGCGGGTCTTCCGCGTGCGCTCTGGATTCTGCTGGCATCGGTTACGTTCGTGCTGCTGATCGGTTGCGCCAACATCGCAAACTTGCTGCTGGTGCGCGGGGCGGCGCGCCGGCGGGAGTTCGCGGTACGCCTGGCGATGGGCGCGCGGCCCGGCCGGCTCGCTCGCCAGCTTCTCACGGAGAGCCTGCTGCTGGGTTTGATCGGTGGCACGCTCGGCGTCGTTCTTTCGCGCTGGGGTGTCGATCTGCTGGTGCACTACGCGCCGGCTGATGTGCCGCGCGTCGATGAGATCGGCGTGAACGCTCCGGTCATGCTGGCCGGCCTGACGGCATCGATGGTGGCGGCCATGCTGTTCGGGCTCGCTCCGATGCTGCAGGCAACGCGAGTTGGCGCCGCCGAGACCATTGCGGACACCAGCAACCGGTCGTCGGGCGGACGTTATGCCACGCGCCTGCGCCGCGCACTGGTTGTATCCGAGCTCGCTCTTTCGGTGATGCTGCTGGTGGGCGCGGGTCTGCTGCTCCGCAGTCTTCTGCGGCTGCAACATACGGATCCGGGTTTTCGGGCCGAGAACCTGATCACGCTTTCACTGCGCCTGAGCCCAACGCGTTATCCAGACAACGCGGCCGAAGCCGGTTTTTATCGCCAGGTCGTGGATCGCTTGAGCGCGATTCCCGGCGTCGAGGGCGCAACCGTCAGCTCGGCGTTACCGCTGGGTGGCGGTGGCTTTTACCTCGGCCGTGTGTTCGTGGCAGAAGGCAGACCGCAACCGCCGGCGGGCACTGACCTCGACGGCCAGTGGAACGTGGTCGGTCCTGGCTTCTTCGCTACACTGCGCATGCCGCTCACACGTGGCCGAGAGTTCACACTTCGTGATGACAGTGCAAGTACGCCGGTCATGATCGTGAACCAGGAATTCGCGGAAAAGATGTTTCCAGGCGAGAACCCACTCGGTAAACGGGTTCGTTCCTGGCGCGATGAGAACCTGCTGCGCGAGATCGTCGGCGTTGTCCCCAACGTGCGCTACTTCGCAGCGGGCGATGAGATTCGGCCACTCGTGTACGTGCCGCACGGACAGAACACATGGTCCTCGATGTCGCTCATCGTGCGCACGCGTTCCGCTGTCGAGTCGATCCTGCCGCTGGTTCGCAAGGAAATCAAAGCGCTGGATCCAAACATCGCCCTCGCTGATGTGACGACCATGGAGAAGCTGCGGGACAACTCGATCGCGCGGCCGCGTTTCAATGCCCTGCTCCTCGCCCTCTTTGCAGGGCTCGCCCTGATGCTCGCTACGTTCGGCATTTACGGCGTTTTGTCCTACGGCGTTTCACAACGCACACGCGAGATCGGCGTGCGCATGGCGCTGGGCGCGCGGGCCGGCGATGTCACACGGCTGGTCCTGGGCGAAGCCCTCATGCTGGTAGGAGTCGGAGTCGGCATCGGATTGCTGGGGGCATTCGCCGGAGCGCGCGCGCTGTCTACGCTCCTGTTCGAGCTGGACGCGCGCGATCCCGCCACATTCGCGGTCGTCGCGATTCTGCTGGGCGCCATTGCGCTGGCCGCCAGCTACGTCCCCGCGCGCCGCGCAACCGCAGTGCCACCGGTTACCGCAATTCGCCGCGACTAGCATGTGGACGGCGCCCCGGCCGCGCAGCGGGCGTGCCCCGGGGCACGCCCGAGTTACCGACCCGGGCGGTACTGCCGGATCGTGCCCCGGACGATGTCGGGCTCGGTGAAGCGAACGGTTTTCATCTGGCCGCGTGCAAACAGCTCGGCTTGATCGGCGTGATGGGGCGAGGCGGGGTCGGGACTCTGACCGTAGGCCAGGACGGAGTACGCGCGCGGCACGGTTTTGCCAAACTCTACGGCGAGGACCCAGCCATCGCCGGAGTTGGCGATGCGTTTGCCGTCGGGTTGCTGCGCGTAGCTGAGCACACGGAAACAACCGAGCTGCCCACTGCAGCCGCCAACCGGCACATCCACATTGCCGCGACGAACACGATGCACATCGCCCCAGGCGACATCGACGGAGCCGTATCGCTGTTTCATTTCGCCGATCGCCCAGACAAACGCTTCCACGGCAGCGGCGGGTTTGCCCAGGCCGCGTGGTGTCGCGGTGAGCTTCGCAGGGGTCCAGGGTTCGGCGTACAGGCTGTCACGTGCCTGCTGCGAGTAGCGGCGCCACCAGGTTTCGAAGAGCAGGCTGCCGCGGCTCTCGGCCGCCACCGTGTTGTCCCACTTCTGCAGCTGGTCCGCCGCAGCCAGGACTTCCGCGTCCGTGCCGCCGGCACGCACGGCCTTCAGCAGATCCGGCTTCACGCGATCGGCGAGCAGCATACGCATGCTGTGCTTGAGCGTGACGACGTCCTCGAGTGAGACCTTGCGCTTGTTGTGAATCAGCTCGAGGGCATGCTGGCTGCGCAGACCCAAACGCGGTCGCTCGATGAATGACGGGTACTTCAGCGTGTCGAGGACGGCATTCAGGTTGGCGTACCAGGGTGGATCGTTTTCGTTGTGAACGTAGCCGCCCTTCGGATTCAGAACCTGCGGCAGCGAATCAGTAGGTACCAATCGGGTCCAGATGTCACCGGATCGCCGGGCAACGATCGGAATGCTGTCGCCGCCGGAAGGATGCGGCAGACTCGGGATGCTGCCCACCCACAGGTAGAGGATGTTCCCGGCGCGATCGGCATAGGTGAGGTTGGAGGTCGGCCGCGCCCGCATCGCAACCGCTT
>JBBDWZ010000189.1:0-23027 GCA_040902615.1 Gemmatimonadota bacterium
GGCAGCATCGGCCATTCGCGCAACAAGGCAAGGAACAAGTTGTCGGGGCTGACCGAGTCCTGACCCCGGCCCAATGCCTCTTTCCCGGCGAGCTCGAGCGTCTGGAGCAGTTTGGGCGTCGGCTTTCTGGTCTTGGCCCGCTCTGTTTCAAAACTGCTCAGGATGGAATCTGGATCGCGAGCGCCGCAGAGCTCGAGAATGCGGAGCGTGTCCGGCGTAGGATCGCTGTCATAGGCAGACTCCGCATAGGCTCGCGCAGTTCTCCCGCGCGCCACACCCTCCGGATCCGCGCCGTGCTCCAGGAGATACTCGACCAGCGCGACCATGCCGCTGCCAATCGCGACATTCAGGAAAGGCGTGCCCCACGGACTGTAGTTCACCGGGAACCCGCGCTCGAGCAGCGCGTCGAGCACCGCGAATCGTGAATTGAAACCCGCGACCAGGAATGCTTCCCAGATGATTTCCTGGTCGTTCGCACCGGGCGGCGTAGGCTGGTCGTGCGAAAACATGGCCATGAAGTCCGGTCGATTCTGTCGCGCCGCGTCGGTCAGTCTGCCAGCGCGATCGATGTAGCGATCGAGACCGCGCACATCACCGAGCCCGGCGGCGATCCAGAAGGCCCTTCTCGGCACCACCCTGCGCGCTACCTGGTCGACCGCAGCCCCGTTCCAGCAGCGATAGATCATGTGCTCGAGCACGGGAATCCCATTCGGCGGCAGCCAACCGGGATCCGCGCCGCGCTCCAGCAGAAACGAGACGTTCTCGACCGTCATATTGGGATGACCAATCAGCATCCGGTTTAGTGTCCTCTGCACATCGCCGCCGCGTGATGAAATCCAGTCGGTGACGCGGCGGGCTTCCGGGGTGCGCGTGGACCGCTCGTGGTAAATTGCGCTGTACGCGAGATTGTTGATCTTGTGGTCCCGGTCGGTTTCATGAAGCAGCTCGGGATGCGCGTCGACAATTCGCTCGAGCATGGCGAGATCACTCGATTGCACCGCGCGTTGTGCCCTGATCGATGGCGTATCGAAGTAGGTCCACGGGTCGGGTCTCTCGGGTCGAGCATTCGCCTGCTCGATCAGCGACTCCCAGCTCGGACAGCGGTTAGTCCGGGCGACAACCAAACGTGCTTCATCCAGCGTAACCGTTGCGTCCAGTACATCGGCAGTCGACACCCCGTAGAATCGCGGGACGAAACTCGCAAATTGCTGGGCAGTCAGCGCGTGGCGGCGAACCTGGCGCTCGAGGGTTTCCTGCGCGCGCCACTCGTAGGTATCGGAAGAATCAAGGAATTCGCGCGGTCCACGCTCATGACGCTCGAGCGTCTTGAAGTAGTCGACCAGACGCGGCCTGCTGGAGAAGCCGTACTCCCGCGTAATCGCCAATTGCGCATCGGACAGCTTCATTGCGTCTGGCGTTGTCGCGACGCCTCCGCCCAATTGCGCGCGGACGCGAGCCAGTGCGTCGGCATCGCCACGACGCAGATCAGCCAGCAGCTTCTTGGCGGCTTTGTGCTCGTACTCGAGATTGGGCCGGGATGGGAGCGGACGTGTGGACATGCAGCCTCCTTTCGTAGTGGCCCGTGTCCGCGTGTGGGCCCGAAAAGAGGTAGTGTCTGATCCAGCGCAGCCGTTGACATCGGATGGGACATTCCCTGCCCGCGGACCGGAGGCGTTCCGACCCACGCCTTGCGACAAGCTGGGCGCGGCGGGAGGCTGCGTCAACGGGACGGCGGCGGACCACCACCCCGCTCCCATTTTGGCCGGTTCAGAAATGCGTTTTTGTCGTTTTTGCCGTATATAAACCTGCCTAAGCATATCCGGGGGTTAACGCATTGGGACATCAACATGAATGAAACGGCCGTACCGGGAGAACGTGGTGGTGGTCCGCTGCGCGCGATCGACGCCCACGCCGCCGGCGAGCCGCTGCGGGTCATCACCAGCGGCTTCCCCGAACTGCCCGGCGCTACCATCCTCGCGCGGCGACGGCTGGCCAGGGAGCGCTTCGACGATGTGCGCACCGCGCTGATGTGGGAGCCGCGCGGCCACGCCGACATGTATGGTTGCATCCTGCTGCCACCCGAGCGCATTGACTCGGATTTCGGCGTGCTGTTCACGCACAACGAAGGCTTCAGCACGATGTGCGGGCATGGCATCATCGCGGTCAGCACGGTGGTGATCGAGGAAGGCCTGGTTTCGGCCAGCGAGCCAGTGACAACCCTGCGCATCGATACACCGGCCGGTCTGGTGGTGGCGCAGGCGCAGCTGCAGAACGGGCGTGTCCATCGGGTCAGCTTCCGCAACGTGCCGTCATTCGTGGCCGAGCTGAATGCGATCGCTGCGGTGCCCGGACTCGGCGACGTGCACTACGACCTCGCGTTTGGCGGCGCATTTTACGCGTACGTGCAGGCCAGGGCGGTCGGGCTCGAATGCAAGCCTGCCGACTATCGCGCATTGATCGACGTCGGCATGGCGATCAAGCGCTCCGTCATGCACAGCCGAACCATCACGCACCCCGATGGCGCAGACCTGGGCTTTCTCTACGGCACGATTTTCATTGGCCCGGCGGAATCCAGCCGCGCGCACAGCCGCAATGTCTGCATTTTCGCTGATGGTGAACTCGATCGCAGCCCGACTGGCACCGGCGTCGCCGGTCGCCTGGCACTTCATTATGCTCGCGGTGAAGTGGCGCTCAATCAAAGCATCGAGATCGAAAGCATCCTGGGCACAACGTTCACCGGACGTGTAATCGAAGAAACCACAGTTGGTGAATACGCGGCGATTGTCCCGGAGGTCGCAGGCAGCGCGTTCATCACGGGTCGCCACGAGTTCGTGATCGATCCAGCTGACCCGCTGCGAAAAGGATTCATCCTGCGGTGAGCGAGCCACACTGGTCGGAAACCGACAGCCAGACGTTCGCGCAGTATTCGAGCTACTTCATTCCGAAGCGCAACGAGCAGATCGATGCGATCGTTGCTACACTGGCAGGGCTTCCCGCCAATTTCTCCGCGCTCGAGCTCGGCTGCGGCGATGGTACGCTTGCACATGCGATACTGGAGCGATTTGCGGCCGCGACGGTGTACGGTCTCGATGGTTCTCCGCACATGCTCGAAACAGCCCGCGCCAGGCTGAAGTCATACGCAGGCCGTTTCGTGCCCGAGCCTTTCGAGCTGGCCGGCAGCACCTGGCGACGGCGCTCGAGTCCCGTGCATGCAGTCGTTTCATCGCTCGTCATCCACCATCTCGATGGGCCGGCCAAGCAGGCATTGTTTCGCGATGTGTTCGCGCTGCTGGAGCCGGGCGGGGCATTCACGATTGCGGACGTGATGCGGCCGGCGAGTGAGGCTGCTCGCCAGATCGCGGCGCACGATTGGGATGAGGCTGCGCGCAGCCAGATCGCTGCCGCAAACGGGCCGGACCGGGCCTATACACGATTCGTTGACGATCGCTGGAACATGTACCACCATCTGGACCAGGATCCGATCGATCAACCGTCAACCCTGGTCGAACAGATCGACTGGCTCAGCGCCGCAGGTTTTCACCAGGTCGACTGTTACTGGCTTTTTGCAGGACATGCGGTTTTTGGAGGATACAGATGAACGGATTAACGGATAACAGACGAGCACGAGCACGACCACGAGTAGGATTGACGATTACGGGCTCCAACCATTGCGCCCTTGTCAGGCATCAGGTTGGAATAGGCTCCTGGTGATCGCGCATTATGTAGTCTCGGCTGAACGATTGGCAGCAACGACGATGTTGGGCCGTTGGATCGCAATGCCAATGCTGGGGATCGCATTGATAGTTGCTGTTCCGTTCGCCGACCTTCAGGCACAGGCAAATGAGATACAGCCAACTCAGGTTGACACTGCGACCGAGTGCAAGCCATGCAGAATCACTCTCGCCAGGCTTGCTACGCTGGGTGACTTCAACGACTCCATATCGATATACGGGTTTCCTCACGTTTTGAAGATGAACACCAAGGGCCTGTTTTTCGCGATTCCGGAGCCGGCTTCATCGTTGGCTGCATACGATCGGAGCGGAAAGCTGGTGAAAACTGTCGGGCGGTTCAGGATGGGGCCTGGAGAGTTTCAGGCCATAACGCAGATCATTCTCGACGCGGCGGACACAATCATCGCCGTGGACCAGTTCGCGAGGCGCGTTTCGATCTTCGATCCCACCGGCAAGTTTGTCAGGGCAGTCCCGTTCCATGTCGAAATGACCACAGGTTCGACATCTACGCGCCTCCTTGATCACTCGTTCGTCATAGGCGGAAACAGGTTCACTTCCGATCGAATCGGGTTTCCTCTTCACCACTTTCGCGCTGACGGGACTCCGTTACGCTCGTTCGGCGCAGAGCGCCCCGTATACGATCGGCGTAATAGTGCAGCCGGCTTCCGTAAGGTTACCTCGTCAGGAGGCCTGGTTTGGGCAAGCTGGATCGATCGATACCGAATCGAGGCTTGGGATCCAGCCAGTGGAAAATTGAAACAGGCATTTGTGTCGTCGCCGTCGTGGTTCCCGTTGAGGAATATCACGCCAGACGTCGCCTGGGGCGAGATTCGTCCATTCCCGTGGCTGAAGGATGTGGCAGTAGATGAGGCAGGCAGGATCTGGGTCATCGCCGCTATCGCGCGTGATGACTGGAAAAAGTCCCCGGGCGCCAAATACGAGTCGGGTCGGCTGAGAGACTACTACCAAAGCGTCATCGAGATTATCAACCCAGGAACAGCTCGAGTCATCACTCGACTCTTCGTGCCCGAATACGTTCACGGATTTGCTGCGCCGGGAGTGCTGTACAGTCATCGGGAAACAGCCGATGGCGATATCGTTTACGACGTATGGCGCACCACTCTAACAACGACGTCGAGGTAGAGCCCGCAGTTACGGTAACTGTACCAGTCCCTGTTCCCCGACGATTACGACTTCGGCATACCGCTTACTGACTGTGCCGAGACACGGAACCGTACACGGCGCCTGGAGTTCGTAATCGTAGTCGTAGTCGTGGTCGTAGTCGTTCTCGTCGGTTAATTCGTTCATTCGTAACCCCATACAACCCCTCACCCACCACCCCTGTCTAACCTCTCGCAGTTCGTGAACCGCTACCTGGATCCGTCCGCGACCGGTTTCTTCGGCCAGCGCGCGGTCTTCGCCAACCTGGTGCAATACAACCTGGCATTGAACACTCGCGTAAGCGCGACCTTCACACCCAGGCTCACGCTCGAGCTCTTCGCTCAGCCTTTCGTCGGCTCCGCGGAGTACGATCGCTTCAAGGAGTTCGTGGCACCACGCACACTCGAGAAGCGTCTGTTCGATGCGCAGCAGCTGCGCGAGGTCAGGCAGGACGGCCGCATCGTCAGTTACGAGCTGGATCCTGATCGCAACAGTGCAACCGCCAACTTCACGTTCCGCAACCCGGACTTCAATTTCCGGTCACTGCGCGGCAATGTTTTGCGCTGGGAGTACCGACCAGGCTCGACCCTGTTCCTGGTCTGGCAGCAACAGCGCGCCGGCCAAAAGCCGTTCGGCGACTTCGATGCCGCACGCGACGTCGACGCAATCTTCAGCGGCCATCCCGATAACATCTTCCTGGTCAAGGCAACCTACTGGCTGGCCGGCTGAGCGACGAGCGACGAGCGACAGATTTCCAGGGGCGCGCGTCCGGCTAGAGCACTGTAGCCAGGCACGTTCACCCGCTGGTCAGCAGTGCCCTTACCAGCATGGCCCGCTTGGCAGTTACTCGTCGCTCGTCGCTCCTCGCTCATCGCTGTCTGTCGGCATTCGAAGCAGTCGGAAGCAGTCCGGTCGGGAGTAGTGTCCAGTCACATCGAGCGCCATGGCTTCTTCCGCGATGCGGCCGAGATCGAGCTCGGCGAACAGGATGTCGGCTCGCTCGTAGACGGGCTCCACGATGAAGCTCCCATCGGGGCCGATGATGCAGCTGCCGCCGCGCAACACCCAGGAATCCGGGCCTGCTA
Organism: Gemmatimonadota bacterium; assembly: GCA_040902615.1. Classification (GTDB taxonomy): domain Bacteria; phylum Gemmatimonadota; class Gemmatimonadetes; order Longimicrobiales; family RSA9; genus JBBDWZ01. The sequence goes on from JBBDWZ010000189.1 coordinate 5,978, forward strand.
CCAGAGAAGGGTCCGGTGTCAGCTCGGGCGGCAGACTGTCTGCCCGCATGAGACCCCCTGCACACAATACAAAACAGCGGCCTTCGAACGCGTAGTGCCGGCTCGCGATCAGGTTCATTTCCTTCACCTGCGGCCAGGCCGCGACGTGGATCTGCTCAGCAGCCTCGTGCAATGCCTGCCGTGCCAGCGGCATCCAATGCTCCCAGCAGATCAGGCCGCCGATGCGCGTATGTCCCGCAGTCACCGTGCGTACGCCGCGCGCATCACCCAGCCCCCACACCAGCCGTTCGGTGAAGGTCGGCATCAATTTGCGATGATGATTCACTAACGTGCCGTCCGCGCCGAACGTGAGCAGCACGTTGTAGAGCGTGCCGTGGCCGGCCCCGCCGTCGACCCGTTCCACCGCGCCCATTACCACCGTGGTATCGCCGTCCGACGCCGCGCGCGCGATCCGCTCGGTCTCCGGGCCCGGCACCGTGATGCTGTGCTCATGGAAGCGGCGATACACCGCCTTGGTCGGCCCATGATCCCAGAGGCTCATCGACGGACACACATCCAGCCAGGCCGGATACCCGGGTAGCCAGGTTTCCGGAAATGCGATCAGCTCCGCGCCGGCCCGCGCCGCCTCGGCAATGGCACCCAGCGCCGATTGCAGATTGGCCTGCGGATCCGGATCGTGCACTCGCTGCACGACGGCCACCCCGAGTTTGCCCTGTTTTCTAGGTCCCATACCTGAAAGCTATCGCAGCCATGCATGCGGAAACGTTGAGCGTCAGCGACAATTACATTACGAAGGATTAAGCATGACTGCATGCCCCATTTTGGTCTCGATGCGCGGCTATTCCGTTTGACGATTTATCGCATATCTTGGCCATGATGCCACAAGCGCGTGTGCGCAGCTACCGGTCACGCCTGCTGTTGCTGCTGATTCTGGCTCACCTGCCGGTCATCCTCCTGATCGTGTACGAGTGGTTTACGTCCAGGGTGGGCGTGCGGGCGGAACTGCTGGCCCTGCTCGTCATTGCGAGCATGCTGGCCAGCTGGCTGCTGGGCAGTCGCTGGCTGATCGGACGGCTGGACCGGTTGAGCGCTGAAGTCGAGTCGATGACGGCCACGGTCGAAGGCCAGCAAAAGGCGATCGAACGGGGCCAGACCAAGGAGCGCTTACTCTCCGATGCCGGAAACCGGCTGGTGGCGTCACTCGATCACGAACGGACGCTGAACGGACTGGCCGAAGTCGCGGTTGGAGAGCTGGCCGATTGGTGCTTCATCGACCTGCTTCCGGTCGCCGGCAACGACACGCCAGTGCGGCTGCTATCACACCGAGATCCCAACAAGCATGAGCGGCTGGTGCGGATGTCGGCGTCGTATCCGATTGGTCCGGCACGGGCCGACACACCGGTGGGCGAAGTGGTGCGGACCGGGCTGTCGCGATTGATGCCCGTAGTTACGCCGGAACTGCTCGACCGTTATGCGCCGGATCTGAAGCAGCAGGTGCTGCTGACCGATCTGGGCATTCATTCGCTGATCATTGTGCCGTTGCGGGTCGGTGGCCGTTCGCTGGGCGCGCTGACCCTGGTCTCGGCGAATGCCGATCGTTCTTTCAACGACGACGACCTGAAACTCGCGGAAGAGCTGGCGCGGCGGGCCGCAGTCGCGGTAGACAATGCGCGGCTATACGAAGCGGCGCAGGACGAGCTGCGCATGCGTGCGCGTGCCGAAGGCGAGCTGCGTGCGTTGAACGCCGAACTGGAAGACCGGGTTCGACAGCGGACCGGCCAGCTGGAAGCCACCAACCGCGAGCTGGAGGCATTCAGCTACTCGGTTTCGCACGATCTGAGGAGCCCGCTCCGCAGCATCGATGGCTTCAGCCAGGCGTTGCTGGAGGATTACGACGCCGTCCTGGATGAGCGCGGCCGTGATTATCTGGGACGCGTGCGGCGCGGCGCCCAAACCATGGGTCGCCTGATCGACGATCTGCTCGAGCTGGCGCGCATCACGCGGCGCGAGATGGTACGCGATTCGGTCGACCTGAGCTCGCTGGCCGAGAATGTGATCGCGGAATTGCGGGAGCATGATCCGGAGCGGCGCGTGATCGTGACGATTCACCCGCAGTTGTCCGTAGTTGGCGACGACGGGCTGCTGCGCGCGGCATTGTCCAACCTGCTGGGCAATGCCTGGAAATTCACGTCGAAAACCGCCGATGCCGTGATCGAATTCGGCGCGGTGCACGCCAATGGCAACCGCAGTTTTTACGTACGGGACAACGGCGCCGGCTTCGACATGAACTACGCATCCAAGTTGTTTGGACCCTTCCAGCGGTTGCACAACGCCAGCGACTTCGAGGGCACCGGTATCGGCCTGGCCACGGTTCAGCGCGTGGTCAACCGCCACGGCGGGCAAATCTGGGCCGAAGGCTCAGTCGGGCACGGCGCAACCTTCTTCTTCACGCTCTCCTGAGGCTGCATGTCGACCATTCTGCTGGTGGAAGACAATCCGGACGACGAAGCGCTGGCTTTGCGCGCACTGGCCAGGAACAACATCGCCAACCGCGTGGATGTCGCGCGCGATGGCGTCGAAGCCATCGAGTATCTGCTGGGTGAAGATGCCATGGCTGGTCGCCGGCATTTGCCGCAGGTGGTTTTGCTCGACCTGAAGCTGCCGCGCATGGACGGCATGGAAGTACTGCGCCGCATCCGCAGTGAGCCCCGCACGAAACTGCTGCCAGTAGTCATTCTCACGTCTTCCAGTGAGCAGCGGGACCTGATAGAAAGCTACAGCCTGGGTGCCAACAGCTACATCAGAAAGCCAGTGGACTTCGCGCAGTTCCAGGAGTCGGTACGACAACTGGGTCTGTACTGGCTGGTGCTGAACCAGAGCCCGCTGGACCGGGGCTGACTGTGGCGAAAACGCTTCGCGTACTGATGATCGAAGACCGCGGCGACGACGCGCTTCTGGTCATCCGCGAGCTGACCCAGCGCGGTGGTTATCGTGTGACCAGCGATCGGGTCGAGACGGCAGACACGATGCGCGCTGCGCTCACGCAGAACGATTGGGATCTGGTCATCTCCGATTATTCGATGCCCACGTTCAACGCGCCCGCCGCACTGGCCTTGCTGCGAGCCAGCGGACTCGACATTCCGTTCATCATCGTCTCGGGCACGGTCGGCGAAGAGGTGGCCGTCCATGCGCTGAAGGCCGGTGCGCACGACTTTCTGTCAAAAGCCAATCTGAGCCGGCTGGTTCCGGCGGTGGAGCGCGAGCTGCGTGAAGCCGCCAGTCGGCGCGAACGCCGCAACGCCGAAGATCGGCTGCGCGAAAGCACCAGCGCGATGGCGGCATTATTCGGCGCATCACCTCTGGCCATCATCGTCATCGATGGACGCGGCAACGTGCAGCGCTGGAATCCTGCCGCGGAACGAACCTTTGGCTGGAGCGCCAGCGAAGTTATTGGCAAGCCAGTGCCCTTCGTGCCGGAATCCACGCAGGGGGATTACCGCAATCGACTCGGCCGAGTAATGGCGGGTGAACCGATATTCGCCGAAGAAGTCGAACGGGCTCACAAGGATGGGCGGCCTCTGCGACTCACGATTTCGGCTGCACCGCTGCGCGACGCGCAAGATCAGGTATCGGGCGTGATGATGATTCTGGCCGATGTAACCGAACAGCGGCGGCTGGAGGAACAGTTTCGCCAGGCCCAGAAGATGGAAGCGGTCGGACGGCTGGCCGGCGGTATCGCGCACGACGTGAACAACGTGCTCACCGCGATCACCGGATACTCGACCCTGCTGCTGGCCGACCTCGCAGAGTCCGATCATCGACGTGGTGATATTCAGGAAATCCTCAATGCAGCCGAGCGCGCGGGCTCATTCACGCGGCAGCTCCTGGCCTTCAGCCGGAAGCAGGTGGTTCAGCCGACCGTACTCGACCTCAACTCGCTGAGTACGGAGCTGGAGAAGCTGCTGCGCCGCGTCGTGACTGAGAACATCGAACTGGTGCTCGAACTGGATCCCGCATTGCCGCCGGTCCTCGCCGATCGTGGCCAGATCGAGCAGATCCTGATCAACCTCGTGGTCAACGCGCGCGACGCCATGCCGAAAGGCGGCACGATTTCCATCCGCACGTGCAGGCTCTCCTTGCCGGACGGCAAACCGGAAAACGAACTGCTGCCAGCCGGTGACTGGGTCACGCTCGAGCTGGCCGATACCGGCGTTGGTATCCCGCCCGAGTACATGGAGCGGATGTTCGAGCCGTTCTTCACCACCAAGGAAGTCGGGAAGGGGACCGGCCTCGGCTTGTCGACCGTTTACGGCATCGTGAAGCAGGCCGGCGGGCATATCCGCGTCACCAGTGAAGTCGGCCGGGGCAGCACATTCCGGATCTTCCTTGCACCGACCACCCAGATCGAGACACCGGTCCGGCCGGCTCCCGTCGAAGCACGCGCCGCCGTCGATCATGCGTACATCCTGGTGGTGGAGGACGATGCAGCCATCCGCAGTGTCATCCGGCGCACGCTCGAACGCGCGAATTACAGAGTCGAAACCGTCGAACGACCATCCGCCGCACTCAAGCTCCTGAGCAGGAACCCTGGTATCGATTTCCTGTTGACCGACCTGATGTTACCGGAAATGACCGGACTCGAGCTGCTCGACAAAGTGCGCGAGCTGCGCCCCCACCTGAAGGCCCTCTTCATCTCGGGCTACACCGAAGCCGATGTGAGCGGCCATCCCGAAACGCCACTCCTGGAGAAGCCGTTCACGCCCTGGGACCTGCTGCGTAAGCTCCGCGAAGTCATGGCTACTGATGTGGGTCGCAGTGGGTGAGGTGTAGGGAAGAATAAACGAATCAACGGACGAGCACGACTACGACCACGACTACGACTACGATTTACGGGCTCCAACCATGCTGACCTACTGACGGCAGTTCGATAGAGGGGCATGTCTCATGCCCGTAATCGTAGTCGTAGTCGTGGTCGTAGTCGTGCTCGTCCTTTGATTCGTTTATTCTTCGCGGCTCAATTCGTCATCCTCAGCGATGAACCGCGCTACCGCGTTCTCTGGTATACCGGCGTAACCACACGCTGTACCACGCCCAGCAGCAGGTCGACCACTAGTGCCAGTAATGCCGCCGGTACCGCCCCGAGAAGTATCATGCGCGTGTCAGACAGGGCCAGTCCAGCAACGATGGGATCGCCCAGGCCACCGGCACCAATGAATGCAGCGAGGGTTGCGGTGCCGACCGCCAGTACGGCGGCCGTGCGTATGCCAGCCAGGATGATGGGCGCGGCCAGTGGCAACCTCACTTGCATGAGCACCTGGCGCGGCGTCATCCCGAGGGAATGGGATGCATTCACCGCGGCCGGATCAGCATGGCTCACGCCAGTGAAGGTGTTACGCAGGATCGGATAGAGTGAGTACAGGAACAGCGCGGTCAGTGCCGGCACGATGCCTACGCCGAGCAGTGGAATCATGAACGCGAGCAGAGCAATGCCTGGAATCGTTTGAAGGAGTCCAACCGCGCGGATCACGCCTTCCGCGCGTGCGCCCGTGCGCTCCAATGCGAGGCCGAGCGGAACCGCGACCAGCACGGCAGCGCCGACGCAAGCCGCTACCAGCAGCAGGTGGCGAAGTGCCAGGCGCAGAATCTGTGAGCGGCGCTCCACGAAATAGCCGACCAGCGATGGTTGCTCCATGCGGTCGGCCGGTGATGCTTGAGCAGTGAGCCGGCCAGATGCGCCGAGCCCGATCTCATTCAATGCATCCCGCGCAACTGCAGACACGTTAGCGCCGGCCACTTCGATCCGTTGATTCCAGGCGCGCATGCGCACGACGTCGATTCGGCCCGAGAGCGCGGTCAAGGCAGCGATCGCCTGTGGATACTCGTACAATCGCGCGCTGACCAGCGCCGCCGCTTCATAGGGCGGAAAGAATCCGCGATCATCTTCGAGCACGACCAGGTCGTAACGTGCGATGAGCCCATCGGTCGAATAGCCATCGATGACATCGACCTCGCCCGCCGCCAGCGCGCGGTATTTCACACTCTGCAGCAAGGAGCGGGTCTGGCGGAAACGCAGACCGTACGCAGTGGTCAGGCCCGGCAATCCGTCCGGGCGCCCCAGAAAGTCGGGAGAAAAACCGGCGCGCAGGCGTGGCGCCGCGCGCACCAGATCACTCAGGCTGGCGAGCCTCTCTTGGTCGGCCGTTTCACGACGTACCGCGATGGCATACGTGTTCTCGAAGCCGAGCGGCGGCAGCCAGTGTACGCCCCAGCGCGCGGGGAATTCACTCGCTACCCGAAGATACGTTGCGTGCGGATCCGCGATCGCGGGCTCTTTCAGGATCGCGAGCAGACCCGTGCCGGTGTACTCCGGATACACATCGATAGCATTGGTCTGGAGCGCGCGAAAGAGGATCTCGGTGGCAGCGAGTCCCGGCCGACGGACCACGCGGACGCCGCGCGCTTCGAGCGCCTGTGCAAACATCTCGGCAAGCAGGTAGGACTCGCCGAACGGCTTCGACGCCACCACAACCGGGAACGCCGCAACCTGGCTGTCCTGTGGCGCCGGGCTCAACGCAAACAGGGTCTGAAGCGCGAGCACGCCGATCATGTCCGCAGCTCCTGCGGCCAGCTGCTCCGGGCCCGTTGGATCAGCATCTCGACATACTGCGTTGCCGGCCTGTTTACGACTGCTGCAGGTGAGCCCAGCTGTTCCAGCCGGCCGGCGCGCAGTACCGCGATGCGATCGGCCAGGCGCAGTGCTTCACTCAAGTCGTGGGTTACCAGCACGGTCGTGATGGCGGTCTTTCGGCGCGCCCGATCGAACGCGTCCTGCAGGTCCGCGCGAGTGATCGCATCCAGTGCATTGAACGCTTCATCCAACAGCAACAACCAGGGATCGGCTGCCAGGGCACGGGCCAATGCCACTCGCTGCCGTTGACCACCCGACAGCTCGTGCGGCCAGCGCCCGGCAAAGGCGGACGGGTCCAATCCCACCAGCTCGAGGGCGGTGTGCGCACGCGGCTCCGCATCGGCCAGCCGCCGAAGCCGCGGCACCAGCTCGACGTTGCGCTGCACACGCCAGTGAGGAAGCAGGCCGCCATCCTGCGGGACGTAGCCAATGCGCCGACGCAGCTCGTTCGGATCCAGCTCACGAAGCGCCCGTCCGTCCAGCCAAACGGCCCCGCGATCCGGCTCGGCCAGCCGGTTCAGCAGACGCAGCAGCGTAGTTTTGCCAGAGCCGCTTTCACCTACCACGGCAAGGCATTCACCGGCGGCGATCTGCAGGCTGAGCGCAATCAGCGCCGGCGTCTCACCGTACGATTTGGACACATCCCGAATGTCCAATGCACCGGGCCGGATCACATCAGGCGTCAGAAATGCCCTCCCGCTGAATCATTCAGGATGATGCGGGAATTCGCGTCTTGCTGCTACGAGGTGTGACAGTACGGCTACCGCAGGGTCGCGGCCTCTACATTGGCAGAATATCTTGGCCACCCACTATCCCCCCGACGGACCGGCGCGAAATGATGGGGCCATGGAAATCCTGATCGCCGACGATGACTCCGTCGCCCGCATGCTCCTCGATTCAGTGCTCGAGAACTGGGGCCACCAGGTCGTCGCCGTCAATGACGGCCAGCAGGCCTGGGACATCCTCAGCCAGCCCGACTCGCCGAGGCTCGCCATTCTCGACTGGATGATGCCGCGCATCGATGGGCCAGAGCTATGCCGCCGCATCCGAGTGCAGTCGGAAACGCTCGGGCTCTATGTCATCCTCCTGACCAGCCGCCGTGACCCGGCCGACATCATCGCCGGCCTCAAGGCCGGCGCCGATGATTACATCGTCAAACCATTCGAGCCCGACGAGCTGCGCGCGCGCCTGGGCGTCGGCCTGCGCGTGGTCGCACTCCAGAGCGCGCTCAACTCCCGCATCGCCGAGCTGCAGCAGGCATTGGCCCAGGTGCATACGCTCCAGGGACTTATCCCGATTTGTGCCTACTGCAAACGCATCCGCAACGAGACCGAATACTGGGAGCGCGTCGAATCCTACATCAGTGCCCGCTCCGACGCCCGGTTCAGCCACGGCATCTGCCCCGATTGTATCAAGAAAATCGGCCCCGAATTCCTCAAGTAACCGGCCAACGCAACGCTTCCTGCAGACTCTGTATCTAAGGGTACAGAGTAACGAATCAACCGACGAGAACGACTACGACCACGACTACGACTACGATTTACGGGCTCACACCATCACGGTTCTGCAGTGCCTCACCCAAGTGCTTGCACCCCGTGCTCGTAGTCGTAGTCGTGGTCGTAGTCGTTCTCGTCCGTTAATTCGTTCAAACGCCTTACCGAGGGACAATGCAAAAACTCTCTCCAATCAAGGGCACTCTGGATGTAATGGTGCTAAAGGCTCTTTCCTGGACGCCGATGCATGGCTTCGAGATCACCTGCTGGCTGGAAGAAGAGTCGGCGGGTGCGCTCGAGGTCGAGGACTCCGCGTTGTACCAGGCGCTGTATCGCCTGGAAGAACGCGGCTACGTCGAAGCGGAGTGGGGAGTGACCGAGAATAATCGGAAGGCGCGTTATTACCGGATCACGACCGAGGGCCGTGCGCAGCTCAAGGCGGAGTCGGCGCGGCTGCTTCGATACGCGGCCACGCTGACCGCCATTCTGAGCGGGGCACGCGGCTGATGCGATCGCGATTCCGGCGTTACTTGCGATTGCCATTGCGGCGGCTGACGACGATCCGCGCGCAGGTCGATGATGAGATTGCGTTGCACATCGAGCTGCGCATCGAACAGCTGATTGGCAAAGGGTTGTCGCGAAAGGAAGCAGAATCTGAAGCGCGACGGCGTTTTGGCGCGCTGCCGGCTTCGCGCAGACGAATGTTCACCACGGCTCGCAGGAAGGAACGTCACATGAGTGTTCGTGAGAGTTGGGACGCACTGCGTCAGGACTGGCGGTACGTGTTGCGCACGCTTCGGCTGGAGCCAGTGTTCACGCTCACGATCGTGCTCACGCTCGCGCTCGGGATCGGCGCCAACGCCGCGATGTTCGGCATCATCGATCGGTTGCTGCTGCGCGGCCCGACCCACGTCGTGGATAGCGACCGTTTGCAGCGGGTGTACGTGAACACGGAATTCACACCAGGCGAGAAGGCAACGTTCAGCGCGATTCCGTTCGCGATGTACAGCGCATTGAAAGATGCGCGCACGGTCGAGGGCGCAGCCGCGTTTGCTCGCAATAAGCTCACGGTTGGGCGCGGTGAAGGATCGGAACTGGTCGACATTGGATTGGCGACCTGGGATTTCTTTCCGCTGGTCGGCGTGAGCGCGTATCGCGGACGATTCTTCACCAAGGAAGAAGACCTGCCACCTACCGGTACACGCGTAGCCGTGCTCGGCTACGACTTGTGGCGACGCCGTTTTGGCGGCGACGAAAGCGTCATCGGCAAAACGATCGAGATTAGCGGAGAGGTATACGCGATCGTTGGCGTGGCGCCCCGAGGATTCACGAGCGTGCGGCTGCAACCGATCGGGGTCTGGGTTCCGATGTCCGCGCTCAGCCGTTGCCGGCCGGATTGGCCGACTACCTGGCAGTGCCAATGGGTGGACGTGATCGTACGTTTGAAGCCCGGCATGACACCGCACTCGGCCGCAGCGGAAACCAACTCGCTGTATAAGGGCGCATACACCGGCAAGTCCGAAAGCTGGTTGAAGGCGACGATGTCGCTTCTCCCAATTCACTACAATGGCGACGGCACCGAACCGACCGAGCTGTCGGTTTCTCGCTGGCTGATGGGCGTCTCGAGCGTCGTACTTCTGGTGGCCTGCGCGAACGTGTCCAACCTTCTGCTCGTGCGGGCCTTTCGCCGCCGCCGCGAAATTGCAGTGCGGATGGTGCTCGGAATCACGCGCCTGCGCCTGGTTGGGCTTTTGTTGACGGAATCGCTCGTGCTAGCAGGCGTCGGCGCGATCGGAGGGCTAGCCGTGGCGAACTGGGGCGGACAGCTGACCCGCGTACTGCTGCTGCCAAACGTGGAGTGGAGCCAGGCCGCAGTCGACAGTAGAGTGTTTCTATTCAGTTTGCTGGTCGCGCTGGCGACCGGGCTGCTGATCGGTCTGTTCCCGGTGCTGCAAGCGATGGCCAGCGAATTGGGTGCATCGCTGAAAGCCGGGACCAGAGAAGGCGGTGGCCGTCGCTCGCCGATCCGCGCCGCGCTCACCATTGCACAGGCAGCGCTCAGTGTCGTGCTGCTGGTTGGTGCAGGCCTCTTCGTGAAGAGCCTCTGGAACGTCGAGCACCTTGACATGGGCATCGAACCGGATCGCGTGCTCGCCATCACGGCTGAATGGCCGCGCACGCAGGGTACCGGTAAGGCCGGTGCGCTTACCAATGACGAGCGCATCGCTCGCAGAGCATACCGAAGTCAGTTTTACGATCGTGCCCTCGAACGCGTACGCGCGCTCGGCAGCATCGAAGCCGCTACCGCGGCGGTTGGCACACCGTTCTCGACTTCGTTCGGCGTCGACTTGCGCGTTCCCGGTCGCGATTCGATACCCGAGCTGCCTGGTGGTGGTCCCTATATCGCCGCCGTACGCAGCGATTTCTTCAAGACAGTCGGCACACGATTGCTGCAGGGACGGGATTTCACTGCCGCCGATCGGGCGGGCAGCGAGTTAGTAGTAATCGTTAACCAGACGATGGGGCGCATGCTCTGGCCGAACGAGCAGGCCATCGGAAAGTGCCTGATAATCGGCGCGGACACGATGCCATGCTCCCAGGTGGTTGGCGTAGTCGAGGATTCGCATCGCTACGAGCTGCGCGAGAAGCCGGCCATGCAGTACTACGTACCCATGGGCCAGGAGATAGGCATCGGGGGAACCGACCTGCTGGTGCGCCCGCGCGGCGATCTCGAGGATACGATCGAGCTGCTCCGTAAGGAACTGCAGTCGCTCGACCCCACAATCCTATTCCTTCGCATTCATCCCATGCGCAATGCGATCGATCCGCAGGTGCGGCCGTGGAAGCTCGGTGCCAGCTTGTTTGCGATTTTCGGCGGGCTCGCGCTCCTGATCGCCGCCCTAGGACTGTACAGCGTGATCGCCTACCTGGTCTCGCACCGTACGCGTGAGCTGGGCATTCGGATGGCACTCGGCGCGCGCACCGCTCAAATCCGCGGGATGATCCTGCAGGAAGGTGTGGTGCTCACCCTGATCGGCATCGCCGCCGGTCTGGTATTCGCGCTGATTGGCGGCCGTTTCGTGAACGATCTGCTCTTCGATACATCTCCACGCGATCCATTCGTTCTCATCGCTGTTGTATCAGCAATGCTGCTGACCGCACTGGCCGCGTCAACTCTGCCGGCCTGGCGGGCGGCGCGGGTCGACCCGGTCGAAGCATTGCGCGCGGAATAAGAAGATCCGCCCCCTAGCCCTAGTCCCAGCCCTAAACCTAGTCCTCCTCCTCCTGCCTCGAACTGCAGGAAGGAGGAGGAAGACCAGGATTAGGACTAGGATTAGGTCTAGGGCGCCTTTTCATGCGGAACCACATACCCCATGCCGTGATTCTCTGTTGGAGCCTCGCGATGCCGCAGTGCTTCCCATATTGTCTGAGCCCCGTTCCAGCTTCGAAGGCGTTTTCCAATGGATCTTGCCATTGTGCAGTCCTCGATCGGGCCGAAGCCGGCCCGGCCCGCGACACCGAGTGATCTGACGCGCCGGTACCAGGAGGTTCGCGACTTCACGACCGCGCTCTGCCGTGATCTGGCACCAGAGGACATGGTTGTGCAGTCGATGGCGGATGTGAGTCCGACCAAGTGGCACCTGGCGCATACCAGCTGGTTCTTCGAGACGTTTGTGCTGCAGCAACACGATCCAAACTACCGCGCACTGGAGCCGGCCTACGCGTTCCTGTTCAACTCGTATTACACGCAGGCGGGCGAGCGACACTGCCGGGCGCAGCGCGGATACATCTCACGGCCGACCGTGATGCAGGTGCTGCAGTACCGCGATTACGTCGATGAACACATGAGCCGTTTTCTGAGCAGCGACCCTGCGCAATCGCCGGTGGTCAAGGCACTGATCGAGCTGGGCATCAATCACGAGCAGCAGCACCAGGAACTGATGCTCACCGACATCAAACACGTATTCTCGGTGAATCCACTCCGGCCGGCTTATCAGGTCGCGACCGCACACGCTACGCTCACGCCGTCCCGGCAGCACTGGATCGGTTTTGGTGAGCGGGTCGGCTGGATCGGCTGGGATGGCGACGGCTTCAGCTACGACAATGAAGGACCTCGGCATCGCGAGTTCGTCGCGGCGTTCGAATTGGGATCGCGACTGGTGACCAACGGCGAGTACCTGGCCTTCATGGCCGATGGCGGCTACCAGCGCCCGGAGCTGTGGTTGTCACTCGGCTGGGATGCGGTGCAGCAGAACCAGTGGACCGAGCCGTTCTACTGGGAACGCAAGGACGATGAGTGGCAGCTGTTCACCCTCGCCGGTATGCGCCCGCTCGATCCGGCAGAACCGGTTGTGCACCTCAGCATGTTCGAAGCCGATGCCTATGCTCGCTGGGCCGGAGCGCGGCTGCCGACTGAAGCCGAGTGGGAAATCGCAGCGGCTACAGTTGCGATGCAGGGCAATTTCGTCGAATCGGGTCATCGCCATCCGGCTCCTGCGGGCGGGCCGGGTCAGCTCGTGCAGATGTTCGGAGATGTCTGGGAATGGACGCGCAGCCCGTATTCGCCATACCCCGGCTATCAGCCCGCGGCCGGCGCGGTTGGTGAATACAATGGCAAGTTCATGTGCAACCAGTACGTGTTGCGCGGCGGCTCCTGCGCGACATCGCGTACGCACATCCGGCCGACTTATCGAAACTTCTTTCCGGCGGATGCAACCTGGCAGTTCACCGGGCTGCGTCTGGCGCGGGACGCTCAATGAAAGGCGCTTCCCGCACCAGGCCGGCGCGTGCAGCGCGAGTCGCCGTCACCGATCTCGAGTCGCTGCGGTCCGAGGTCATCGCCGGCCTCATGGACTCGACCCCGCACCTGCCCTGCAAACTCTTCTATGATCAGCGCGGCGCGGAGTTGTTCGATGCGATCACGCGCACGGAGGCGTATTACCCGACCCGCGTCGAAACCGGGATTCTGGAACGCGCGAAACTCGAGATTGGCGAGCGGCTCGGCCCGCATGCGTACGTAGTCGAGCTGGGCAGCGGCAGCGGCAGGAAGACCACAATCCTGCTCGATGCGCTCGAGCAGCCAGCCGGCTACACACCGATCGATGTATCGCAGGAACAGCTGTTCAGGTTTGCCGCCAGGTTGCGGCGGAGCCGGCCACAGCTGCAGGTCCGTCCGCTCTGTGCCGACTACACGCAGCCATTCGAGTTGCCGCCGCGGCCGCCACGCGCCGAGCGTACGCTCTGCTTTTTCCCGGGTTCGACAATCGGCAACTTCGAGCCGCTGGATGCGCTGCGCTTCCTGCGCAGCCTGCGCGCGCTTTGCGGCCGCAATGGTGCGCTCCTGATTGGTGTCGACTTGAAAAAGGACCGCGCCACGCTCGAGCACGCCTACAACGATCCGGAAGGCATTACCGCCGCGTTCAATCTCAACATCCTCGCCCACATCAATCGCAAGCTATCAGCGGACTTCGAACTCTCCGCATTCCGGCATCACGCGATGTACAACGATTGTGCAGGCCGGATCGAGATGCGCCTGATGGTCACGCGCGACCAGCTGGTCACCATTCCACGGACTACCAGACCAGACGCGCGCATCAGACTCCTCGCCGGCCAGTCGATTGTTACCGAGCACAGCTACAAATACGACACGCAGGAGTTCGAGTGCCTGGCAATGACAGCCGGGTTTCAGCGGGAACAGCTCTGGACGGATTCCGAGAGACAGTTCGCTGTGTTTCTGTTCAAAGATAAGGATTGAACGTACACGTGAATGTAAAACGTGCGTTAATCCGTTTTTGTTTTATCGGCCACTCTCACCGCGGTCTCCGCCCCGAGGAATCCGATCTTGGAGTGCGTAGCATCGCAGAACGGCTTGGTGGATGAGCCGCCGCAGCGGCAGAGGGAGATGCGGGCTTTGCCGGTCAAGTCAAACTCGTTGCCGTCGGCGTCGACGATTCGGCACGGACCCTCGACCCGGTAGGGTCCGTTCTTGATTATACGAATCACTACTTCGCTCATGCTTCACTCCGTTTCGAGGACGCTGGCTCTACCGCACGAGCCACGCCGTACACGTACTAAGCAGTTAGATGATCCGCGAGTCGATTCCCCAATGAGATGATGGTCAAGACGGTAGGCCGAGCGAGGGCCTCCGGGAAAACGCTGGCATCGCAGACATAGAGGCCGCTGATCTCGGTCTCCAGATCGGTAGAGAGCAGCTCGCCGATGCGCACGGTTGCGGACGGATGCGTGCCGCGCAGGGGTGTGGTAAAGATCGTATCGGGAGTGCAGCCGGCACGCTCGAGGATGCGGCCAGCGACCTTTTCTGCCTGCGACAGACGTTGGTGATCGTTGGCAGTGAGGCCTTTGCTGATGGTGCCGCGCGCGTCGATCTCGCCGCTGACGTCATCCTTCAATTTGATCATCACGCCGACCGTACGGCCCCAGCGATGCCAGGTGAACGGGTACGCCGGCCCCTTCCTGGTCATGATGATCGGATACATCAGCCAGGGATCGACCAGCGTGGAGTAGAGCACGCCGAGTTCATCATCGGCGCAGCTCCAGGTCATGGGCGGGTCATGACCCATGCCTTTGTCGGGTGAGAGGCCGTACACCATCGCTGTGGTGTCCATCGCCATCCCGCGGCCTGCGCCTTCGAGGCCCGAGTTCCGTAATAGCACAGGGGTACCGATGCCACCGGCTGCTACAATGACGGTTCCGGCTTCGATCTCGAAATGCTGACGGCCGCGGCGGCCAGATAAACCGGTCACGTGTCCCGCGGTGTGCAGTACGCGATCGACCCGTGCGCTGGTCCAGACTTCTGCGCCGGCGGCAACCGCCTGATCGACGTACTCGGCGGCGTTCCATTTGGCGCCGCAACGACAGCCCAACATGCACTTGGCACCGCAGTCGTAGTTCTTCACTCGCGCGGGCTGCACGAACTTGTCCTGTGGCAGCCATGGCATGCCCAGTTCACCCGCGGCTTCAGCAATGCGTGTGGACGCGGCGCCGCGCAGTTCGGGTGCCAGTGGTGCGATGTTCAGCTCGGAGATCGTGCGATCGGCGTAAGCAGCGAGGTCGATACCGTAACGATCACGCCACCAGGGCAGGGGACGCGCGGAGCAGCCGCAATACATGCTGGTCGCGCCGCCCAGCATGAGTGGCCGTACGATGTTCAGGCCCTCGCGAGTGAACAGCAGCGCATGCTTGTCCGCGTACATCAGCGCCCCCGGGTACGTACCGTAAAGCGGGTGCCCGCGCCAGTCGCGGCCGCGCTCCAGCAGCAGGACACGGCGGCCGGCGCGCGCCAGCGCCCGCGCAACCGTGGCTCCACCGGGACCGGAGCCCACGATCGCTACGTCAGTCTGGTGTCGCATGCAGGCCCATCGAGACGCTCTTCACGACCATCAGTATAGCCGGTCGGGCGGGTCAGCGCGTCACCGGCACTGAAACGAATGAACGAATTGACGGACGCGCACGAGAACGACTACGACTACGATTACGGGCTCCAACCATTGCGGCGTTGAGACTTACTCAATCGCGATGGCTGGAGCCCGTAAATCGTAGTCGTAGTCGTGGTCGTAGTCGTTCTCGTCCGTCAATCCGTTTATGGCACTCACGCCGAGCGTCGGTCTCGAATGGGCGTCAGCCGGCCAGTCGCAATCAGAACTGTACCACTGAAACATCCCTACCACGGATAGTGCGACCCCTCGCGGGCCCGCATATTCCATACATGTTCGCCGCGCGAGGAGTCGTCATGGGCAGACTTCAGCTCACTTCCGTGCCGTTTGCAAAAACCGGCATGCTCATTCGCAAGCCGGTCACTGCTGTATTCGAGGCCTTCCTCGACCCGGACATCACCGCGAAATTCTGGTTCACCCGGAGCAGCGGACGGTTCGAGGCGGCAAGCCGGTGCAACGGGACTGGGAAATGCACGGCATCTCGATCCCGGTGACTGCCAAAGCCATGGAATCCGACCAGCGCATTGTCATTGAGTGGCCGGGAGACAACGGTCCGACTACCGTGGAATGGGTGTTCAAGCCACTGCAGGACGGCACAACATTTGTCACTATCACCAACTCCGGTTTCACCGGGACTGCCGATGAGCTGGTGAAGCAGGTGGCCGACTCGACCCAGGGATTCTCACTGGTACTTGCCGGTCTCAAGGCACTGCTCGAGCATGACGTCAGACTGAATCTGGTAGCGGATCGTTATCCCAAGGGAATCGCACAACACGGGAGCTGAGCGCAATGTTCAAGGACACGAAAGCATTCTCGAGTTTTTCAGTGAACGACTTGAAACAGGCGAAAGAATTCTACGCGGAAACTCTCGGACTCGACGTTGCTGAACGTGCCGAGGGTCTGGAGCTGCGCATCGACGGCGGCATCAGCGTCTTCATCTATTCCAAACCCAACCATACACCGGCAACCTTCACGATCCTGAACTTTCCGGTCCCCGACGTTGACCTCGCTGTCGCCGAGCTCACCAGGCGCGGAGTCCGGTTCGAGCAATATGACGAGGGCGACATGAAAACCGACGAAAAGGGCATCGCCCGCGGCAGTCCCGGCAAAGGTCCAACGATTGCCTGGTTCAAGGATCCCGCAGGCAATTTCCTGTCGGTGCTGCAGCCACTGGGTGAACAGGAAGGTTTTCCCGCGGGTGGGAGCTGGTAGACGCGCGACGAGTAATTGGGGACCCGCGTCGGATCGCGGATCGTGGATCGTGGATCGCGGATCGCGGATCGCGGATCGGGAACCCGGATCGGGGATCGCGGATCGGGGATCGCGGATTGTGGATCGCGGATCGGGGATCGGGGATCGGGGATCGCGGATCAGGGATCAGGGATCAGGGATCAGGGATCAGGGATCAGGGATCA